>DMNP01000108.1 GCA_003452695.1 Eggerthellaceae bacterium | reverse complement strand
GCTGCATGTGCATGGGCTTCCACACGGGGCGGCCCTCGGCGTTAATCGCTGCCAATGCTTCCAGAATCTCGTGCGGGCAGGTCTTGCCAGGCTCGGGTTTGTACAAATAGTTGCGCTCGCCGCGCTGCATGGGGCACATGGCCTCTTCGTGTATGGTCAGGCAGCTCAGCCAGAAGTTGGGCTCGCTGTTTTCCCGGTCGTAGGGGTTCATGTCCACGGGCAGGTCCTTGAAGCCTTCGCGGTAGCGCTCGTATATGGCCTTCTTCTGGGCAATGTGCTCTTCCAGATGCGGGATCTGTCCGCGCACCACGCCGGCTATCACGTTGCTCATGCGGTAGTTGTAGCCAAGTTCCTCGTGCTGGTACCACGGTGCGGCTTCGCGGGCCTGCGTGGCCCATTTGCGCACCTTGCGGTCGTCGGCCTGGTTGTTGGTAAGGAACATGCCGCCGGCGCTGCCGGTTATTATCTTGTTGCCGTTGAAGCTTATGCAGTTGTAGTCGCCGAAGGCGCCGGTCTGGCGGCCCTTGTACGTGGCGCCCAGGCTCTCGGCGGCGTCTTCCACGATTACGGCGCCGTTGGCGTCGGCGATCTTGCGGATGGCATCCATCTTGGCGGGCACGCCGTACAGGTGCGCCACCACCACCACGCGCACGTCGGGGTGCAGCTCGAAGGCGCGGGCCAGGGCGTTCGGGTCCATGTTCCAGGTGTCGCGCTCGGTGTCGATGAACACGGGCACGCCGCCTTCGTACACCACGGGGTTCACGGTGGCGTCGAAGGTAAGGTCGCTGCAGAACACCTTCTGGCCGGGCTTGACGCCGGCCAGCTTTATAGCCAGGTGCAGCGCGGCCGTGCCCGACGACAGCGCCACGGCGTGCTTGCAGCCCAGCTTTTCGCACAGCTGCTCTTCGATGGCGTTTATGTTGGCGCCGACGGTGCTCATCCAGTTGGTTTCGTAGGCGTCCTGCATCCACCGCAGCTCGTCGCCGTGCATTGTGGGCGATGCCAGCCACACGCGATCCTCGAAAGGTTGAATGCCCGAGAGTTCTTGGGGTTTCATAGGCGGAATCTCCTAGGGGGTGGGGGTTGTGGTACTAGCGGCCTGGAGCTGCAGGCCAGCGGGGTGGTACGTGGGCACCACTTCTGCCAGTGTGCGCTTTATGTCGTCGTTGCTGGCGTCCAAGCAGACACGCAACTTCTCCAGCTTTTCTTCCACTGCGTGCAAATCGGGCGCTTCGCAGGTTGATATGCGGATGTCCTTGTTGGTGGTGGGCACCAGCTGCTCATCGTCCATTAGCAGCTCTTCGTACATTTTCTCGCCGGGACGCAGTCCGGTTTCCACGATTTCTATGTCGCGGCCGATTTTCAAGCCAGACAGGCGGATAAGATTCTCTGCCAGGTCGTAGATGCGCACGGGCTCGCCCATATCCAGCACGAATATCTCGCCACCCTTCGCCAAGGCGCCAGCCGTTATTACCAGGCGGCTGGCCTCGGGGATGGTCATGAAATAGCGCGTGATGTCCTTGTGGGTAACGGTTATAGGTCCGCCTTCGCGCAGCTGACGCTTGAACAGCGGGATTACGCTGCCGTGGCTGCCCAGCACGTTGCCGAAGCGCACGGCCGTGAACACTGTCTGGCTTATGCTTGCGTAGTACTGCACGATCATCTCGTCCATGCGCTTGGTAGCGCCCATAACATTTGCAGGGTTCACGGCTTTGTCGGTGGATATCTGCACGAAATGCGTGCAGCCACGCTCGTGGGTCATGCGCACCAGGTTCATCGTGCCAAACACGTTGTTCTCGATTGCCTCGCGCGGGTTGGCTTCCATAAGCGGCACGTGCTTGTGCGCCGCAGCGTGGAAGACCACCTGCGGGGCATGTTCGTCGAAGCACTTCCGCAGTGCGGGCACGTGGGTGATGCTGCCGATTTCCACGGCCAGTTCGGTGCCCTGGGCTTGCGCTGCGGAGCTGATTTCGTGATACAGCTCGTAGGTGGTGTTCTCGTAGATGTCGAACAACACGATCTTGGCCGGTTTGGCGGGCAGCAGTTGGCGAACTAGCTCGCTGCCGATGCTGCCGCCGCCGCCCGTTACCAGCACGCGCTTGCCGGTTATGTATCCCATCTGGCCGAGGTCCAGCTTCACTTCGTCGCGGGCCAGCAGGTCGGCGATTTCCACCTCGCGTATGGGCGCGGGGGCGTCTTGCTGGGGCACGTCCAGCTCGTAGGGCACCATGAGGGTGCGGATGCCCGTGCGCGTGCACAGGTCGTAGATGCGCCCGCGCTGGCTGCGGCTGGCGTTGGGGATGGATATTACCAGCTGTTCCACCTGCAGCTTTTCGCAGAGCGCGGGAATCTCGTCGCAGGTGTCCAGCACCTTCACGCCATGCACGTGGCGGCCCACCTTGGCGGGGTCGTCGTCCACCAGGCCCACGGGATAGCCAGGCATATTGGCGTCGCCGGCCAGCATGCGCTTCACCACGATGCTGCCGTTTTCACCGGCGCCGATTACCAACGTGCGTGGTGCGCCCGCGCTGGCATTGCCGCCGAATCCGGTGGCTCCGCTGGACATGATGCGCGCCGAAAAGCGGCTGGCGCCGCACGCCACCAGCATGAACAGCCATGCGAACAGGTAGCTGCGAATCCACAGGCGCTCGCCGAACACCAACGCGGCCACCAGGTCGCCCACGATGGAGGCCACCGTAACGGCTAGCGCCAGGCGCACCATCTCGTTTATGCTGGCGTACTTCCATATGCTGGTGTACATGCCGAACGCAGCCAGCACGGCCACATTGATGATTGCCAGCAGAGCCACGTGCCAGCCGAACGCGTCCATGCCGAAAATCTCGGCTTGCAGGTTCATGCCCCACGTGCCTACCACGAACGCGGCGTACGTGGCGATTACGTCCAGCAGCACCAGCGGCAATGCGGTGGCCAGACGGCTTATGCGCTCTGGATGTTCGTTGCTCATGCTTTTCGGCCCCGTATCAGGTGCAGAGCCACTTCAACTTCCTTGTCGCGACCGCAGAAGCGCATGCGGATTACGGCGCGCTTCTGGCGGTGCTTCACCTTCACTATAAGCACTTCCTGGCCCACCAGAGGGCCCTCGGTCACGACCACCCTGCCGCCTTCCTCGATGTACCCGTGCGACGGCAGTATCGTGCGCTGGCCGCGCTTGGTGAAGGCGTTCAGGAAGGCCACCTCGTCGTCGGACAGGCGCACGGCACCGGCTTGGTCGCCCAGCGCACGGGCGAAGGTGCGTGCGTGGCGCAGCGTGCTTTCCATGCCGGCCGTGTCGCGCGCCACGGCTATCAGGTAGCCGGGGAACAGCGTGCGGTCCTGGTGCGTCCACTTGCGGGCCTGCTTGTCGTACACGCCCACGGCGGCGCGGGGCACGAACACCTCGTCCAGCGCGTCGGCCTCGTCGGCCTCGCGGATGAACTGCAGCGCGCGGTCCTCCTGGCCGGTGGCCACCTGCACGGCGTACCAGGCGCCGGTTGCGTGGTGCGCGGCGGGCGCGGGGTGCGCAGTCGCGGCGGGCGCAGTCACGGGGTGTGCAGCGAGCGCGGGGCGATCGATTGTTGCTGTCGCTTGGGTCATCGTGTGTTGGTTGGACTAGGTTCCCAGGGTGCTTGTTCCAGGCGCTTGTCCTATGTTGCGTTGCTGGAACCAGGGGAACGAATGCTGCGCGGGGCGTAAGCTTCGCCCGGGCGCTGTGCGCGCCATGGTTGCAGTGCATTCGTTCCCCCGGTTCCAACGCTCCCCGAACGCGGGGTCGTTCATGGTTCCGGCGTATGTCTTTCCATCCGCGCGGGCTCGGCTTTCAGGGGCGAATAAAAAAGACAGCCGCATCGCGGGCCCGCTGGCCCGGATTCGGCTGACGCAATGGTTCTTTCGGTTTGCGTTCTGGTCAACCCGCTCTGTCCGCCGATCGAAGGGCGCGTGCCCTTCAACCCACACAACTTAATAATTATATACGTTTTAGTGTCAGAATAAGCAAGAAATGCTTCCACGTTCGCGATTTGTCGACCTAAAATGCCTGATTGTGCCAAATGCAACCTCTCCCCTGGGTTTCATCTGGCATTTTGCGCGGGCATGCCAAATTGCGCCGCGGTAGGAGTGCTGGGTTTTGTCGCTTTTGCACATCCCAAGTGAATACAACTGCCAGGTCATAGTATTCAACGCACCGAGGCCTGCATAAAACCGCCACATAAAACCGCCAGGTCATTATATTCGGCTGCGCGGGCGGTGGAGGGTGAAATGCGGCTTTCGGGCGAATCGGCAACGCGCTATCTGCGGCGGAGGGCCTTCTTCAGATGCGGGGCGATGCCAAGCTTCTTCGCCGCTTGCACGGCCTTTCGGCGGCAGAGGAAGCAGAGCGCCCGCACGGGGTAGATGGCGCACCACAGGCGGACATAGCGCCGATAGCCCCTGTCGGCCACGGAATGATCCCTTCCCTTGCGCTGGAAGCCCACCAGCACGCCGAACACGTCGCTGAAGGGCACGTGCTCGATGGCATAGGTGTTGTCGCCCCGAATAAGGTAGTGGTCTTGTTCCACGCTGACCACCCGATGCAGCACCCAGCTATCCCCTCGCTTATACAAAGCGACGTCGTGTTTTCGCAGGCGGGAATCGGGGGGCCGGATGACCACCAGGTCCCTGTCCTGCCTCAGCAAAGGCAGCATGCTCGTGCCCTGGGTTCTGTAGACCAGATAGCCATCGCGCGCGAGAATTTCTTCGAAGGTCGTGCTCATTCTACTAGCGTGCACCTGCCCCACGGCATGTCCGGAACTCCTTCATCATTGCAGCCACATTGTATCAAAGCGCGACAAGTGCGCCGCGGCCGGCAATAAGCAGGCAGCTCGCTTCGCGCAATCCGGCCGGGCACGATGGCCCCGCAAGCCAAAAAGAAGGGCCCGACAATCGCCGGGCCCTTGCATAGCTTTGCAGCCGCGCGAGCGCCTACTTGAAGAAGCCGTCGTAGTTGTGCATCTTCAGCTGGCTTTCCACCTTGGTCATGGTGTCCAGCGCAACGCCGATCATGATGAGGATGGACGTGCCGCCGAACGCCTGGATAAGCTGGTTGCCCGTGAAGAAGAACAGGATGGACGGGATGACGGCGACCGCAGCGATGAACAGGCCGCCCGGCAACGTGATGCGGCGCAGCACGTTGCGGATGTATTCCGTCGTGGCCTTGCCCGGACGGATGCCCGGAATGAAGCCGCCCTGCTTGCGGATGTTGTCGCTCGTCTCTTCGGGATTGAACACCATCGAGGTGTAGAAGTACGCGAAGAACACGATGAGGGCGACCGTCAGGATCCAGTTCAGCCAACCGGTCGAAACCCAATCGGCGAAGGTGTTCAGCCAACCCACGTTGAACAGCGCGGCAAGCTGTGCCGGGAAATAGATAAGGCAGCTTGCGAAGATGATGGGGATAACGCCCGCGGCGTTCACCTTCAGCGGGATGTAGGTGTTCTGCCCGCCCAGCATGCGGCGCCCCTGCACGCGCTTGGCGTAGTTCACCGGGATGCGACGCTGCGCACGCTCGATGAAGATGATCGCCGGAATGCAAGCCAGCACCACGATGAGGATGAGCACGGTCACCGCTATTCCCAGGCCGGTATCGCTTTGCAGGTTGATGGACGACCAGATGGCCGAGGGCACGCGCGACACGATGCTGATGAAGATGATCAGCGACATGCCGTTGCCCACGCCGCGCTGGGTGATAAGCTCGCCCATCCACATGATGCAGGCCGTGCCCGCCACCAGCGTGAACACGATGACGATGCTCGTCAGCCAATGCGGCACCTGGTCGCTGAAGACCACGCCGTACTGCGTGGACTGGAACAGCAGCAGGTAGCCGATGGCGTTGATCAGGCCGAGCACCAGCGTAAGGTAGCGCGTTATCTGCGTGATGCGGCGACGGCCGGTCTCGCCTTCCTTGGCCCAGCGCCCCACGGCCGGAATGACGCCCTGCATCAGCTGCATGATGATGGATGCGGTGATGTAGGGCATGATGCCGAGCGAGAACACCGAGAAGTTGGAAAGAGCACCACCGGTGAACAGGTCGAGCATCGCCATGGACACGCCGCCCGTGGAATTCAGCGACTGCTCGCTGAGGAAGGCATCGGCAAACTCCCTGAACGGGATGCCCGGCACGGGCACGTAAGCGCCCAAACGGTACAGTGCAAGGATCGCGAGCGTGAACAGAATCTTGTTTCGCAGCTCGGGAACCTTGAACGCATTAACAAGAGAACTTAGCAAGGCTCTTCAAC
>DMNP01000105.1 GCA_003452695.1 Eggerthellaceae bacterium | reverse complement strand
GCTGTTCTCATTTAGCCGCTTTTCGTCGGCCGAGCTAGCTGGCAAGGCCAACAAAACGTCAGCGCCTTCCCTCAATTATTCGCGCAAGGGCCATGCAAAAGCCGACAAATGAGATAACCAACGAAAACGCCCACTTAGCAGTCAAACGCCACTGAGACTGTATACCGTGCGCAATACAGATGGCAAGAATAGCCCCCAGAAAGGCCCGAACGGCGGAATAGCTGCATGTGCGTTATAACAGGCCCCGCGCTACTCATCGAAAAGGTCGCTGTGCGTCCCCGTGCGCACGAGCGTGAGGACCATGACCTCGTCGGTGAGCTTGTAGATGAGCAGCCAGTCGGCCCGGATGTGGCATTCCCAGTGGCCGACCCAGTTGCCGGAGAGCATATGGGGGCGGCAGCGTTCCGGCAGGGGCTCGTCGTTGGCGAGCGCCTCGATGACGGCACGGAGCTCGTCTTTCGGAAGCCCGCGCTTCACGGCCGCCTTGTAGTCCTTCTTGAAGCGCGTCGTCTGACGAATCTCCCTCATGGTTATGCGTCCAGGTCTGCGAACAGCTCGTCGACACTCGAGTAGCCCTTGGCGTCCGGGTCGGCCGCGATGCGGTCGGCCTCGCGTATGGCGGCCAGCGTCTCCGCGTTGGGGACGTCGCGCGTGGGGCGGAACGGGAGGCCCTGCTCCCGCACGGCCTGGCGTAGGAAGGTGTTGACGGCGGTGGAGAAGTTCATCCCGAGGTCGGCGAAGAGCCTGTCCGCTTCTCGCTTCAGCTGCGCGTCGGTGCGTATGCTCGTTGTGACGGTTTCCATGGTTACCTCCTTGTGTTGCAAATTATATCTATTGCAGCACTCATTGGCAACCGACCGAAGCGCGTCTTTTCCTTACTTTTTCCTTACGGCTCCGCACACGATGATGCTCATATGGGACTCAAGCCTCTGAAGAACTGATAGAGAAACAGACCATTCGCCAGTCCCTTAACAATAGTGATTGCCTTCATGCTGTCGCTGCCCCTTTGCAGCTATCGTCGTTTTCTCATACGATAATTGGATAACGCTATACGTACGTTGTAACGTACGCTATTATGGAACTGCTCAATCACGTTGAAAGGATAGGGGCATGACCAGCATAACGGCGACAGCGGCCCGGAGGGACATTTACAACCTTATCGCTCGCGTAAACGAAGACTGCAAGCCCATAGCAATTACAAGCTCGAAGGGCAAGGGCGCCGTGCTCGTCGGCGAGGACGATTGGGCTGCGATCGAAGAGACGCTCTACATTATGGGCGTGCCTGGCATGGCGGAGAAGCTCCTTGCGGCTCGCGCCGAGAAAACCGAAGATTGCGCGTCCGCCGACTCCCTCGAATGGTAGCGGCCATGTACAGGGTTGTATTCGCGAAGCAAGCAGCGAAAGACGCGAAGAAGTTGAAGTCGGCGGGCCTCGATGCGAAGGCGAAGGACCTAGTCGCGGTGGTGGAAAGAGACCCCTTCGCCTATCCACCCGCTTTCGAGCCGCTGGTCGGGAGCCTTTCGGGGATGTACTCGAGAAGGATCAACAGGCAGCACAGGTTCGTGTATGAGGTCATCGACGAGCCCATAGCGATCAACGGCGTGGAGTACGATGGGACAGTAAAGGTGCTCAGCATGTGGACCCATTACGAAACGGTCTGAGCAAGACGATAAGCAATCTCGCCTTAGTCCCCGCTTCCATGCGCAATCCGACTTGACGACTAGATCACAGCCGCGCGTAGCCGCATTTCGCGACGAGCTCCTGGCCTTGCTCACCGCGAATCCATTCCAGCAAGCGCGAGAGGTTTCCGCTGTCATCCCCCTTGCGCGTGACGGCGTAGAACTCGCCCAAGATAGGATAGCTGCCGTCCTCCATGCTTTCGAGCGTCGGGGGCACCCCCTCGATTTCGAGCAGCTTCACGTCGTGATCGCCAACAAGATTGGTCACGTAGTACCGAAACGAGTAGCCGATGGCCCCCTTGCCGTTGTCGTATTCGGCGATTTTCCTCACAAGTCCCGACATCGAGCCGGCGGTGCGCATCTCGCCCAGCGGGTCCATGAGCGCCGTGTCCCCCATGAATCGCTCCATCATCGACTGCGACCCAGAGTCCGCGTTCCGCTGGTAGGCGACGATGGGCTCATCGGCGCCGCCCACCTCGCGCCAGTTTGTGATCTTTCCCGAGTAGATGCCCTTCACCTGCTCGACGGCCAGCGAGTCGACCGGGTTCGAAGCGTTCACGAGGAATACGAAGCCCTCGCGCCCGACGGGCGTGTAGTCGAACTCCACACCGCGCCCACGGGCATAGTCCTCCTGGTCCGCGTCTGACTTGGTCCCGAAGAAGACGTCGGTGTCGCCGTCGGCTAGGCTCGAGAAGCCTCCCTACGAGTTGTTGTACTGGAACACGGCCTCGCTGGAGGGGAGTGCGCGGGAGGCGTCGTTTGCGAGCACGTAGGTTGAAGCCCTGTCCCAGTACTCCGCCGTGTCCTGCTCGACCCCTTGCGCCTGGGCGGTCAGAGCGTCCTCCCAGCCGCTCACGTAGCCCTCCCGGTAGGCTTGCGGATAGTCGCCCGCTCTGCCGCCTGCCTTGAAACTCTCGTAGAGCTTGGGGTTAGCCAGCTGCGAGGTGGCGACATTTCCGTAGCACTGCACGAACCCGTCCAAATGGCCACTGCTGTAATAGTCGTTGTATTCTTGCCCCTCCCACCCGACGGTGGTCGACTCCTGCGGGTAGGTGGCCGTGACGAAGGCCGACGCCAGCGGGAGCAGGGCCCCTGAATTCCCGCCAAGTTATGACG
>DMNP01000153.1:6078-6270 GCA_003452695.1 Eggerthellaceae bacterium | reverse complement strand
GGCACGCCGGCATCCATCAGCGCCAACGTGGATCCGCACGTGGAAGCCATCGAGGAAGAGCCGTTGGATTCCAGAACCTCGGACACGACGCGGATGGCGTAGGGAAAGTCGTCTTCGCTCGGCAGCACCGGGATGAGCGCGCGTTCGGCCAGGGCGCCATGGCCCACTTCGCGGCGCTTGGGCGCGCCCATG
>DMNP01000153.1:0-5989 GCA_003452695.1 Eggerthellaceae bacterium | reverse complement strand
TTGTACTGGTGCATGTAGCGCTTGCCCTCGACGGGCTCGATGGTGTCGAGCCGCTGCCATTCGTTCAGCATGCCGAGCGTGGCAACGGAGAGCACCTGGGTCTGCCCGCGCTGGAACAGGCCGGAGCCGTGCACACGCGGCAGGTAGCCGGCAACGATGTGCAGCGGACGGATCTCGTCGGGCCTGCGGCCGTCTGCACGCTCGCCGGTTTCGATGACCATGGCGCGCATCGCGTGCTTTTCGAGCAGCTTCAGCTCGGCCGCGATGTCGCTTGCCCAGGCTTCCCGTTCCTCATCGGTGAACTTCTCGGCCTTGATGCGCTCCTTCAGCTCTTCCACCTTCCCCGTGCGCGCCTGCTTGTCGGCGTCCTTCAGGGCTGCGGACATGTCTGCGGCGAAGGGCTGGATGCGCTCGGCGATGGAGGGGTCGGCGGTGTGGATGGGCCATTCGCGCTTCTCGATTTCGCACCGGTCCAGGAAGCGCTGCTGCGCCTCGCAGAATTTGCCGATGGCCGTTTGGCCGAACGACATCGCGGCCAGCATGTCCTCTTCGGAAATCTCCTGCGCGCCGGCTTCGATCATGGAAATGTAGTCGGAGGTGCCGGCGATGATCAGGTCCAAGTCGGATTTTTCCTGCTCCTCGTAGGTGGGGTTGCAGATGAAATCGCCCGTTTCCGCGTCGCGCCCGACGCGCACGCAGGCGCAGGGGCCGTCGAAGGGCGCGTCGCCGATCATCAGCGCGGCAGATGCGCCCATGACGCAGATGTTGTCGATGGGGTTAATCTGGTCTGCGACGAGCGTGGTGGCAACCACGTGCACCTCGCGCTTGAAGCCGTCGGCGAAACCGGGGCGGATGGGGCGGTCGATCATGCGCGCGGTGAGCGTCCCCTTCTCGGAGGGGCGCGCTTCGCGCTTCAGGTAACCGCCCGGTATGCGTCCGACGGCATACATCTTCTCGATGTAGTCGACGGTCAGCGGGAAGAAGTCGTAGTTCTTCTCCTCCTTCGAGATGACTGCGGTAACGAGCACCGTGGTGTCGCCCTGGCCGACGAGCACCGCGCCCGTCGTCTGCTTGGCCAGCTCGCCCGTTTCCAGGCGGTACTCCTTGCCGTACAGTTCGAATTTCTCGACGATTTTGTTCATATTGCTCTTTCTTCCTCTTTCTGCTTCCTCTTCTTCTCGGAGCTGCGGCTATCCCGCGGCCCCAACTTGTCCGAGCCGGACAAGTTTCAAAAAGAACCCGCTTGAGGCGGGTTCCCTTTCACCTAGATGTTGTCGCGGATGCCAAGCCGCTTCACGAGCGCGCGATACTCTTCGATATCGCGGTTCTTTATGTACTTCAGAAGACCGCGGCGCTTACCGATGAGCTTCATGAGGCCGCGGCGCGTGTGGTTGTCCTTCTTGTGAACCTTCAGATGCTCCGTCAGGTTGCGGATGCGCTCCGTGAGGATGGCAACCTGCACCTCGGGGCTGCCGGAATCGTTTGCGCCCTTGCCGTATTCGGCGATGAGCTCTGCCGTGCGTTCTTTGGAAATGCTCAGCTTCTCTGCCATTTGCTTTCCACCTTTCTTTTCTTCCCCGCAGGGATGTCTCCGACTCCCAACCGGGAAGGATGCGGTGGAGCGTCGCAACCAAGTGGGGAGCCACCGCGCTTTTGCGCAGCCCGTCCATTCTAGGAAAGCATCCCCACACCTGCAACAACGACCTAGCTCGCCCCACACATTCCGCACATAAAGCGCGACAATCCCCCGCACCCGCCCACAAGTAGCCCAACGTAACCGAAGGCCGCTATGCCAGGGGGATGTTTCCTTCGACACAAACGCCAGCGGACGTGTCAGGGGGACGCGTGTCAGGAGGATGCCTCCGTTGAAAACGGCGTGAGCGTGTCAAGGGAAACGCCCCCTTGACACATTGGTAACAGGACAAGTGTGTCAAGAGAAACGTCCCCCTGACACACGACGCACTCCCCAAGAGTAGCCCAGCCGCGCCGGGGGACGGCCCCGCGCGCCCTCTGAGCGCCCCCCGCAGGAACCGCGCCCACAAGGAAACCGGCTAGTAAGTGTAAGCACCAAAACGCTTCAATAAGTGGTGAGCTGCCCTTGCGTAATTGCCGGTTTCCCCAAGCGCGGTTATCGCGGGGAAAAGGCGCGAGGGGGCGCGCGGGGCCGTCCCCCGGCGCGGCTGGGCGGACATGTGCTTGTACGGCTCGTAGTCGTGGGCGGGGGCTCGTCCCCCGGTGCGGCTGGGCGGACAGGGGAGGTAGATACGTCGCATGCCCGGACCGGCGGCGTCGCGGGGAAGGCTCGCCCCTCCCCCGCGCGCGCATGGACGAACGAGGAAGAGAGAGCTGCAGCCTCTGGTGCGGCTGGGCGGACAGGCAGGGGGAACTCGAAGTCCTCTCTCCCTTTATTCGTCTGGTTGATGCGTCAGGAAGGCACGTGGAATCGGGAGCGCGGCACCGATTATGGCCGCAAGCCCCATCCAGAGAATGCCTTCGGCCGGGAAGCACAGGAACAGGATGGCCAGAACAAGCAGCGGCTTTCGGATAACGCCAGCCAGGAAGGCCGTGGTCGTTACGGTTACCATGAGCATCGGGTCGGCGCCGGTCAGCGCAGCCAGGCCGTAGCCGGCGGCCACGCCCGCGAAGATGCTCGGGAAGAAATTTCCTCCGACCCAGCCCATCTTCAGGCACATCGGCGTGACGACCGCTTTCAGCAACCCCGTTGCCAGCAACGCGACCGCCGTCCAGTTCGTCCAGTTGTGCATGAGTTCTTCGGACTGCGCCTCGCCGGGAAACAGCACGTACGGAAACGCCATGGCCAGGGCCCCCATGACCACGCCCGCGACTACGGGCGGTGCGACGGTGCCGGCCATCCCCCCGCCGAAGCGCTTGGCAACCGAGCCGAAGAACAGCGACGACCCATGGAAGAGCAGCGTCATCGCATAGGCCATGGCGATGCAGGGCAGCATCCAGAGCAGTTCGGCGTAGGCTGCGCTGACGGGCTGGAAGCGCGGCAAGCCGTGTGATGTTGCGAAGAGATGCGAAAAGAGCGCAATGCCGCCGAACGCCCCGAAGGCCGAGGCCGTGTAGAGGACGATCTTGGCCCCGCGGCGCATGTCGTAGTCGTTCACGTCGGGCTCTTCCAGAACGTCCGCGCCATCGGCCGGCGAGCTCTCGGCGCCGGCGACGATGCCGGCGAACGGGGCTCCGAAGATGGCCGATATGCTTGCGGCGATGGTGACGTCAGCCACTGCACCGACGCGCAGCCCGGCAGCCTTCAGCTTGTCGCGAATCCAGCAGCATCCAGCGGCTACGAGTCCCGTCAAACCCGCCTCGAAGCCAATCGAGCCGCCGAAGACGAGCGGGAGCAAGAAGGTGACGACCGGGCGCGCAACGCCTTTGGTCCTGAACGACCCCGTTTCCTTGAATTCTGCCATAACCTCTTCGAGCGGGCGCACGCGGTCCTGCGACCACCAGGTCCACAAGCCGATGACGATGCCGCCTATGGTGCAGACCGCAAGCGAGAACCACGGCACGTTCGCCGCCCCGCCGACACCGTTCCACAGCAATTCGGTAAGCCAGGTGGAAAGGTTCATAACGCAAAACACTGCAAACCCGATGACGAAACCGACGGCGAGCGCCAGCAGCACCATGCCGACCGTCACCGTGGCTGCATCAACGGGGCCTTCGGGCCGGCGTGCGACATCTCCGATGAAGGGCCGATGGCCTGCGGGCGATTCCTTGCGTTCGCGGCGTTTCATGCAAAACCTCCAGTTCGGTTTCGGATTCTCGACCAATTATAACCAAGCCGGCGGCACGCCGCCGTACGATTCGGGCCCTACGCCACCGTGCCGGCCCCGCTGTCGCACTTCAATCCATGCAGCCCGGGGGTGGGGCAAGAAGGTGTGAGCGATTCTGCGGGCACCTTCCCTGTTAAATGCAACGGCAAAGCCGAAGCCCAGCGAACACCCCGCTGCCCCGGCCCGTCGGACCGTCGAGCAAGAGGGGCGTGTGAGCCGTCGCGCCCTACTCGAATAGCCCGCCGGACAACAGGAAATTCAGCGATTTCAGATCGCGTCCCAGATGGAAGCGGGTCCATTGGCGCGCAAACTGCAGAATCGCGCTGCTGGCCCGCAGGGGAACGGCAAGCGGGGGTATGTCGTGGAAGCGCAGGCGAAGAAGCGCGTTCACCCAGCCGACGGTCGCGGCATCCACGGGCATGCAGTCGGACGGGCGCTGGCAGCGTTCGCAGTAGCCGCCGCCCGACTCGAAGGAAACGAAGACGCGCGAGGCCCCCTCGGTTGCATCGATGGGTTCGCCGCAGGCCATGCAGCGGGAAAGTTCGGGACGCACGCCTTCGCTTGCGAGCGCTTTCAACAGGTAGGCGCAGGCTATTGCGAGCGCATCCGCAGGCTGAGCGTCCGCTATGCGGTCGAGCGCGGCGTTGGTCATGTCGAACAGGCGCGGATGGGCAAGGCCCTCTTGGGCCACGAGGCATGCCATCTCGGCAACTGCTGCCGCGCAGGCCGCCTGCTCCAGGTCGAAGTCACGCCGGCTTGCAGCAAGGCGCGCCTCTGCGACCACGTCGAGGTTGCGCCCCTCGGCAAGCAGCGCATCGACGGTGCTGAACAGCTCGAGCCGCGCGGCAAGCGACCCGCCGGGCTTGCGGGCGCCCTTCGCCACGGCGCGCAGGAGAGAGCCGTCTTCTGCGATGAGCGAGACGATCAGGTCCTTTTCACCGAGGCGCATCTTGCGCAGGACCGTAGCGCGCGCCTTGTAGCTGCGGGCCACCGCTTTCGCGTCCTAGCCGACTACCTGGTTGTTCGAATTGAACGTGAGCGTTCCGCTGAACGTCGTCGGGGTGTCGTATACCGTCTCGCCCGAGAGCATGGACGTGAAGGCGCGCCCCGTCGCCGTGTAGGAAACGGTGTCGTTGCCGACGTAGGTGACCGAATCGAGCGAGTCGATGACGATGTTGTAGCCGTTCGAGACGACGCTCGTGCCCGGCGCCAGATACGAGTGCGCAAGATTCACGAGCAGCGTGCTGCGCGCCTGGGCGATCTGGATGTACACGATGGAGCCGCCCTTCACCTCGGTGCCGGCCACGGGGTCGGTGCCCATCATCTGGCCGTCGGCGTATGCCTCGGTGGGTATGTAGATAACGTCGTAGCCAAGGCCCGCCTCTTCGAGCGTCGCGATGGCATCGTCCAGGTACATGTTGCTGACATCCGGCACCACGAAGGGCTCGGCAACGGTCAGCGTGACCTCGGCCGTGCTCTTCGCGCGCGCGCCCGGCTCGGGCGCGATGGCCAGCACCGTGCCCGCAGGCTCGTCCGAGCGCTGGGTTGCGACCTTCACGTTCTCGTAGCCTTCCTCGGCAAGCAGCGCAGATGCCTCGGCCTGCGTCTTCCCGACCGCTTCGGGAATCGAGCGCGCAGTGGCGATGTGGATGACCACTTCGTGGCCCTCTTCTATATGGGCGCCCGCCTCGGGATCGCTTATGAGCACGAGGCCCTCGGTATCGTCCGATTTCACCTGGCTGGCGCGGACGGCGAAGCCCTCGCTTTCCAGGATGCTCGTGGCATCGGCTTGCGTCATCCCGCATACGTCCGGAACGGTCTTTCCGCCCCAGATGCCCATTTGGAAGGTGACGAGCGCGACGACGGCCGCCGCAACGACGATGGCCACGATGGCGATGACGACGCCTTTCGCGCCCGAGCGCTGCTTCTTCGTCGACGAAGCCAGGTAGTCCTTGCTCTTCTCGGGCTCACTTCCTTCCACGGGCTTCATTTGGATGGTGTTTCCATCATGCCAGTTGGGTTCCGGCTTTTCGTAAGACGGGTCGACGAGACGCTCCCCGTAATCTTCGACGGTCGTCTCGAACCCGGAGAAATCTTCCGCATCATTAGGCGATTCTGACGAGTCGTCGTTTTCGTCCTGCTCATTGGGCGTTTCTTGAACCGAAGCTTCTTCGTCTTCGTCGAACGCG
>DMNP01000152.1 GCA_003452695.1 Eggerthellaceae bacterium | reverse complement strand
CGTCATCGGCAGGCCCGTGACCAGAGCAGATGATCCCGCAGCAGCCTTCGATGCGATAGCGGCCGAGCTGCGCACCGTCTAGCACCTGTGTGGGAGCAGGTCAAGTGAAGAATACGTGGTTATCTGGGCAAATTTCCTGCGCGAAGGAGATTTGCCCTTGTCAGGCGTGGGATGGGCGTACTAGAATGCCAACATCAAGCGCAACGAAACCCAATTACAGCCTCGCTTACAGTCGGCTCGTGGAAGCTGAATTGTGGTGTTGTTGCGTCTTGTAGCGAAATCGGAATCTCCTGGGATAAGATTTCGCAGGCATAATTTCGGAAAGAAAAAAGGAGAGAGCACATGGCAATCCCTAAACTGAGTGAAGAAGATCGCAAGGCTGCGCTCGAGAAGGCGAAGGAAGCGCGCATCAAGCGTGCCGAGATTCGCGAGCAGCTGAAGAGCGGCAAGCTTACGTTGAAGGACGTCATCGACATGAAGGATGACCCTATCATCGGCCGCATGAAGGTCTCCACCCTCATCGAAACCCTTCCGGGCTATGGCAAGGCCAAGTCCGAGAAGATCATGGGCGAGCTTCAGATTGCCGAGAGCCGTCGCCTTCGTGGTTTGGGCGAGCGCCAGCAGGCAGCTTTGCTGGAGCGCTTGGGCTAATTGTCCATGCGGCATAGCAACATATTTGTCATCTCTGGGCCATCAGGTGCCGGCAAGGGCACGCTGGTGGCTCGCCTTTTGGAAGACGTTCCCGACACCTGGCTTTCGATATCCATGACCACGCGAAAGCCGCGCGGGACGGAACGGGATGGCGTTAACTACCACTTCGTGGCGCAAGAGCTCTTCGACGACCTTCTGGCCGAAGACGGTTTCCTGGAATGGGCGGTCTATTCCGATGCAAGCTATGGAACGCCCGCAGCCCCGGTGCGCGAGCAGCTGCAGCGGGGGAAGCAGGTGCTGCTGGAAATAGACGTGCAGGGAGCTTTCCAGGTGCTGAAAAGCTATCCCCAGGCGCACCTCGTGTTCATCGAGCCCCCTTCCATGGAAGAGCTGGAACGGCGCCTGCGGGCGCGGGGGACCGAAGACGAGGAAACCATCCAGAAGCGCCTGAAAACCGCAGTGCTGGAACTTGCGCGCAAAGAAGAGTATGATATACGGCTCGTGAACGACGACTTGGAGCAAGCGGTGCGAGAGCTCGTCGCTTACGTGAACGAAAAGGCAGAGGAACCAAGGGAATAGGGTGTTATGAGCATAATCGAACCTAAAATCGACGTCCTCCTCGAACAGACGGATAACGACCGATTCCTGCTGTGCTCGCTTGCCAGCAAGCGTGCGCACGACATAAACGACATGTTGCGCGGCCAGCGCGACCGTGCCATCCAGATGCAGACGGCCGTCGAGATCGCGCGTGCGTCGGACCGCAAACCGCTTTCCATCGCCTTCGGCGAAATAGCGCGCGGCGACGTGTCGTACAACCCCGAATCGATCGACATCAAGAACCACTAGGACGGCTCGTGGAAGAGCGTCATCAGCGGATTTGCCTAATCCACTACCACGAAATCGGCCTGAAGGGCCATAATCGTTCCAATTTCGAGAAGCGCCTCGTTAAAAACGTAGAGGCGCTTCTCGGCGATTTCCCCGTCGTCACCGTTCACCGGATATCGGGGCGTTTGTGCGTGTTCCTGCGGGAGGGCACGAGCTTCGAAAAGGCCCTGGAAGTGGCCGCGACGGTGCGCGACGTTCCGGGCGTTGCGCGCGTGTCGTGCGGTTTCAAGTGCGAGCGCGATATGGATGTGATGTGCAGCGTCGCGGTGAACGCGTTGGCCGAAAGCGGGGATTTCGACACGTTCAAAGTGCACGCCCGGCGCAACCACACCGATTTCGCGACCGATTCCATGCAGATGAACCAGATCGTCGGCGCCGCATTGTGCGCGGCTTTCCCCGACAAGACGGTGAAGATGAAGGGCCCCGACGTTACCGTTGCCGTGGAAGTGGTGCAAAACGCTTCATACATCTATGCGCGCAGCGAACGCGGAGTGGGCGGCCTTCCCGTGGGCAGTTCCGGGCGCGTGGTGTGCCTGCTTTCGAGCGGCATCGATTCGCCCGTCGCGCTCTGGAAGATGGCGCGGCGCGGAGCTATCTGCATCGGCGTGCATTTCTCGGGGCGCCCGCAGACCTCTGACACGAGCGAATACCTGGTCGACGATATTGCCCGGGTGCTGGAACGGACGGGATGCATTGCCCGGGTGCACGTCGTGCCGTTCGGCGATTACCAGAAGGAAATCGCCGCCAAGGTGCCGCCGTCGCTGCGGGTCGTCATGTACCGGCGGCTCATGTTCAAGGTGGCCGAGCGCATTGCGCGGGCGGAACGAGCCGGAGCACTGGTAACGGGGGAAAGCCTCGGGCAGGTGGCCTCCCAGACGCTCGACAACATCCGCGCCACCGACCAGGCGGTGGACATGCCGGTGTTTCGTCCCCTTATCGGAAGCGACAAGCTGGACATCATCGCAGACGCCGAGCGTTTGGGCACGTTCGAGATATCGTCACAGGATGCCCCCGATTGCTGCACGCTGTTCATGCCGCGAAATCCCGAAACGCATGCGAAGATGGACGTCGTCGCGGCCGCCGAAGCCGAGCTGCCTATCGACGAATGGATAGAGGAGCTGGCCGCAGCCGCCGAACCGCACGATTACTCGTGCCCCTCATATCGCAAACGATAGCCCATCGTGCGCGGGCAGCACGCGTCCGTCGTACTGCTTCAAATAATCGTGCAGCTCGGCAAGCGTTATGGGCTCGCTGTAGTGCATGCACAGGTGGGTCAGGTAAACCTGCCCGGCATCGAGCGCCAGGCCCTCTTCGATGGTCTCCTGCACGCTGTGATGGCTGTCGGGATAGCCGTTCTCCTTCCAGTACGTGGCATCCATGGCAAGGATGTCCACTCCGCGGACGCGCTCTGCCGTCTCGTCGGGCAACGCCCCGGTATCGCACGCGTAGAACATACGCGTTTCCCCGGTTTCTATCAGATAGCCGTAGGTGCCCGGCGCATGTCGCACGGGAAGCGCCGTGTACTTCACGCCGTCTATCGCGAATTCCTCGAAGGGTTGCACGGGCGCGGTGGCAAGGCAGTACATCATGTACTCGAACTCGCGTCCGATGCTCTGCAGCGTATAGGGGCTTGCATAGGTGGCTACAGGTGCCTTGGTCAGGAGCTGCACCATGTACTCCAATTCGCCGAGCCCGCCCACGTGATCGTAGTGCCAGTGCGTGAAAACGAGGTCGTCGATATAGCGCAGGTTTTCGCGAATAAGGTATTGGCGCAGGTCGGGTGGCGTGTCTATGAGCGTGCGCGTTTCGCCGGTCACCAGCGCGCCACAATCGCCGCGCCGCGCCCGTGGGTCGTTGCGCGCTTCCTCGCACGCCGGGCAATCGCAGAAGAACGCCGGAACGCCGCAACCGGCCCCAGTCCCAAGAAACGTGAACGTATGCTTCTTCATTATCCAAATCCTCCCATCCGCCGCCTGTGTGTCAGGGGGACGTTTCCCTGACACACTCGTCCTGTGTCAGGGAAGTTTCCCTCGACACTCGATGATACATTATCGCACCCAAGAGCACCCCAACCCAGCCGTATGTCAGGGGGACGTTTCTCTTGACACACTCGAACCAGGAGGGGTCTCCATTGGCAACAGGACAAGCGTGTCAAAGAGAAACGTCCCCCTGACACACGACGCACTCCCCAAGAGTAGCCCAGCCGCGCCGGGGGACGGCCCCGCGCGCCCTCTGAGCGCCCCCCGCAGGAACCGCGCCCACAAGGAAACCGGCTAGTAAGTGTAAGCACCAAAGCGCTTCTATAAGTGGTGAGCTGCCCTTGCGTAATTGCCGGTTTCCCCAAGCGCGGTTATCGCGGGGAAAAGGCGCGAGGGGGCGCGCGGGGCCGTCCCCCGGCGCGGATGGGCGGACAGAGAAGGTAGATACGCCGCATGCCCGGTCAGCAAAATCGCGGGGAAGGCCGCCCCTCCCTCGCGCGCTGGGCGGACAGGGAAGAGAGCCCGCCGCTCGCTCCGGCAAGCGGCATCGCGGGTTAAGCTCGACGCCCCGATCGCGCTTGGGCGGACAGGCAAGGCAAAAGCAGGAACTGCCAATATCGTGACCAAAGGGCAACGATATGCAGGCAAATCCGGGTGCACGACGAATGAAGGGCGCGAGAGCCCGTGCATGCGGTACAGTATGGACATGGCAGAAACGAAAGACAAAGCACCCATCGACCGCCTGCGCGCCACGCTTGCATTCGAAGAGCCGGTCACGTCCGTGAACATGGTCAGCCCCAAGCGTGCCAAGGACCTGGCGAAAATCGGCATTGCCACCGTACGGGACCTGGTCTGCAACTTTCCTCACCGCTATATAGACATGTCGCAGGTGAAGACGGTGCTCAGCGCCGCCATAGGCGAGTCGTGCACGATACGGGCCGAAATCCACGAAGTGAAGCTGAAGCGCCCGAGGCCGAACCTGCCCCTGGTGGAAATCGGGATCGTGGACGAAACGGGGGTGCTCATCGTAACCGCGTTTCGGCAGCCCTGGCTTGCGGACCAGCTTAAGAAGGGCATGCTCGTAGCGGTTTCGGGAAAGGTGGAGTTCGATTACGGCTTCAAGCGCATGGTGAATCCCTACATAGAGGTGCTCGAAGATGGTGGCGCAAGCTTCCACGGCATGATCGTGCCGGTGCATCCGCTGAGCGGTTCGGTGAAGGCGGGCCTGATGAGACGGCTCGTGTCGAATGCGCTTGACGACGTGCGCGGCGCGTCCGATCCGCTGCCCTTGCATCTTCGTGCGCGTTATCGCCTGATGAGCCGCACGCAGGCGCTTTCGTGCGTGCATTTCCCCCATACGATGGAAGAGCAACGGCAAGCACGCCGCAGGCTTGCCTACGAGGAAGTGCTGCTGCTCGAGCTCATGCTGATGCAGGACGGTGCGAAGCGTGCAGAGGGCCTGCAGCCCATAGCGCACGAATGCAGCGGTCCGCGCGTCGACCAGCTGCAGCTCAGCCTGCCCTTCGCCCTCACCGAAGAGCAGGCGAACGCCAAAGACGACATCCTGCAGCGCATGGCCGCGCCGGCTGCCATGAACCACATGCTTCTCGGCGATGTCGGCACGGGAAAGACCGTCGTGGCGGGCTTCGCGCTGGCTGCGGCTGCCGATTCGGGCGGGCAGGCGCTGCTGATGGCTCCGACCGAGATACTCGCGCAGCAGCACGAGGCGGGCTTAGGGGAGCTCTTGGGGCAAGCGGGCGTTTCGCATGCGCTGCTCACGGGGTCTACCGCCAAAGCGGAACGTGCGCGCATCGTCGAGCAGGCAGCCGACGGTTCGCTGGACGTGATCATAGGCACGCATGCGCTCATCGAAGACGACCTGGTCATGAAAAACTGCACTCTGGCCATCATCGACGAGCAGCAGCGTTTCGGCGTGGAGCAGCGCGCCGCCCTGCTGGCGAAGGGAACGTGCCCGGATGCGCTGTTCCTTACCGCAACCCCCATTCCCCGCACGCTGGCGTTGGCGTTGTTCGGCAATTTGTCCCTGTCCTACATCAAGCATCGCCCGCGTGCGAGCGCCCCGCGCAAGACGTTCGTGCACACCCTGAACGACCGCGGCGCTGCCTACGATGCTGCGCTCGCTGCATGCGCGCGTGGCGAGCAGGTGTACGTCGTGTGTCCGCTCGTCGGCGAGAAGCGCAAGGACGACGAGGGGAAAGGCGCCGCCAAGGATGCGGACGAGGCGCAGGACTACGCGTTTTCCTCTATCGCCATCGAAGACGAGCGCGATATGGCGGGCGCGAACGTGCGCGCGGCCGAAGACGAGGCGGCTTTCCTGCAGGGGAAGGTGTTCGTGGATTACCGGGTCGGCCTGGTGCACGGTCGCCTGAAGGCGGCGGAGAAGCGCGAGGTGATGGAAAGCTTTCGGCGGGGCGACGTGGACGTGCTCGTTGCCACGACGGTTATCGAAGTCGGCGTGGACGTGCCCAATGCAACCGTCATGATCGTGGAGGACGCCGACCGTTTCGGCCTCTCGCAGCTGCACCAGTTGCGCGGGCGCGTCGGGCGTGGGGAGCTGCCGGGCGAAGTGCACCTGATATCGGGCACGCGCAAGGACGTCGCGCTCGACCGTCTGGCGGCCATGGAGCGAACCGAGGACGGCTTCGAGCTGGCAAGCTACGATTTGTCGCTTCGCCGGGAAGGGGACATCCTGGGGAACCGGCAATCGGGGGCTTCGCAGCTGAAGCTCGTGAACATCGTGCGCGACGGCGCGCTGATAGAGGCGGCGCATGCCGACGCCCTGGCCATCCTGGCAGACGACCCGAACCTTGAATCGGAACAGTACCGCGCCCTCGGGCGAGAGGCGCGCGTGGTCTTCAGGCGCGCCGAAGAGCTGTCGGGAGGATAGCGTCGGGAATTCGCGTACAGCGGGCCCCGCCCTCGTGCCCCGGTCCGCCGCATATCGGAAAACGCCGTCGGAACAGGCGGTGGGAACGGAGTGGAAATGCGCATAGTGGCAGGTGAATTCCGGGGAAGGACCATTGCGGCCCCGACCGGCACGAACACGCGCCCGACCAGCGACCGCGTGCGCGAGGCGCTGTTCAGCTCGTTGTACAGCTTGCGCGGCGGGTTCGAGGGGGCGTGCGTGCTCGATGCGTTTGCCGGGTCGGGCGCCTTGGGGCTCGAGGCGCTTTCGCGCGGGGCCGAGAGCGCCGTCTTCTACGAACGCGATGCCCGGGCGGCGGAAACCGTGCGGCGAAACGTGGCGGCGTGCGGAATCGACCGGAAACGGGCTTGCGTCGTCGCGCGCGATGTGGCGTCGTGCGCAACGCAGCGCGTGCAAAAGCCCTTCGACCTCGTGTTTCTGGATCCTCCGTATGCGGCGTCTCCCGACGAGGTTATCGGTCTCGTGCAGGACCTGCAAATGTCGGGCGCAATTGCACCCGACGCCATCATCGCATACGAACATGCGCAGGGCTCTTCGCAGCTCGTATGCGAAACCGCAGAAGGGCGCGGCTATTCCGTAGTATCATGCAAGAAATACGGCAAGACGGCTGTGGTGACGCTCGTCCACGAGAACTAATGCAGCCGACCCCTCTGGGAAAGGAACGGGAGCAAGCCATGAAGCGCGCAGTAACGCCCGGCACGTTCGATCCGATAACCTATGGCCATCTCGACGTGATACGGCGCGCATCGCAGCTCGTGGACGAAGTGGTCGTGGCCGTGGCCGCATCGGTCGGCAAGCACCCGCTGTTCACCTTGCAGGAGCGCACCGACCTTGCCCGCGTGGCCCTTGCGGACCTGCCGAACGTGCGCGTAGAGCCCTTCGAGGGCCTGCTTGTCGACTTCGCCCGCGAACAGAACGCCCAGGTGCTCGTGAAAGGCCTGCGCGCCATCACAGACTTCGAGTACGAATTCCAGATGGCGGCGCTGAACTACAACTTGGAAAGCGATATCGAGACGGTTTTCATCATGTCGCCGCCGCAGTACATGTATCTGTCTTCGTCCATCGTGCGCGAATTGGCCAGCTTCCATTCGGACGTGAGCAGCTTCGTCCCGCCGCACGTAGCGCAAGCGCTTGCCGGGAAATTCGCCTAGCCGTTTCCAGAATCGCCCTTGTCTTCCTTCCCATCCCCACCGCTTGCCGGGCCATGGGCGGTAACG
>DMNP01000142.1:7366-11247 GCA_003452695.1 Eggerthellaceae bacterium | reverse complement strand
CGTGAATAAAACCGCCTGGTCGTTATATTCAGTGCACGCGACTGACCTGCGGAATGTCAACGGTGGTTTTGAGAGCAGCGCCGTTTTACCGCTTGGCGGCGACGGAGACGAACCAGCGCTCGAAGGCAGCTTGGGGGTCGGTGCCGCTTTTCATGGCGCGCTCGCAGTCGCGGGCAGTGCTGAAGGCGCGGCGCAGTTCGGCATCGGTGAAACCGCTCGCCCAGGCCGCGTGGTTCTTCACGCGCCAGGCGGGCACTTTCATCACCTCGGCCAGGCGATGCGCCTCGCCGCGGTGAGCAAGCGATTTCGCGCAGCACAGCTCGCGCAGGCGGTTCGTGCACATGGCGATGAGCGCATAGGGCGAAGCGGAATCCAAGGCGGCCAGCAGCGACATGCAGCGTTTCGCATCGCGCGCAGCGAAGGCGTCCACGAACTGCCAGGGCTTCGCCTCGCTCGTGCGGGCAACGAGCGTGTTCACCTCCCGTTCGCCGACTGCCGCGTTGCCACGGTGTGCCAGCGCCAGCTTGCGCAGCTCGGAATCGAGGCGCACCGTGTCCTCGCCCACCAGCTCGATGAGCTTTTCGGCGCCACCCGCCGTTATGGTGAAGCCGTGGCCGACCGCCATGTCGCGCAGGGCCCGGGCCAGTTCGTAGCGCTTCATGGGCGCGCAGTCGATGACCGCGTTCTTCCCGAGCGCCGCAACCGCCTTGTACAGCCGGGTGTTCTTGGCCAGCTTCTCGCCCGAAAGCGCGAGCACGGTGGACACGTTGGGCGCGGCCAGGTAGGCCACGAGCACCTCGGCATCCTGTTTGGCCAGCTTGTCCACGTTCGACACCTCGACCAGGCGAAGGTCGCTGGCGAAGGGAAGCGTGTTGCAGGATATGGCGATGTCGCTGCCGCTGGCCGTGGCACCGTCGAATTCGTCGTGGTTGAATTCCAGGTCGCCCATCGATGCAATGCGCTTGCGCAGGCGGTCGAGCACCGTGCGGCGCTTCAGCGCATCCTCGCCAACCGCCAGGTAGGCGGCCAGCAGCTTCTGTTTCCCGTTTTCGGCCATGGCAGCATTCTAGTTCATGGCGCGCACGCGTATGCCATGCGCGTCCACCATGCATCGAACTTCCCCATCTTGGTCGGTGCGGTACACGGCGCATCCCACGCCTTCCAACATCCCCAGGATCTCGTCGGCGGGATGTCCGTAGCGGTTGTTCGCGCCCACGCCGATAAGGGCGATGCGCGGGTGCAGCGTGCGCGCCTGGGCGGCGTCCATGCCGTTGCGCGAACCGTGGTGGCCCACTTTCAGGATGTCGACGCTTCCGATGCCGGACTCGGCGATGATGTCGCGCAGCTGGTCTGCTTCGGCATCGCCCGTGAACAGCGCCGTTGCATCCGCCACGCCGTCCGCATCGCCGTCGTATTCCACGTACAGGCACAGGCTGTCGCCGTTGCCGCCGTCCTCGGCCAGCGAATGGGGCCAGACGACCCGGGCCGAGAACGCGCCCACGGAGAAACTGTCGCCCCAGCTTGCGCCCACGACCTGACGCGCAGACTTGGCGGCCCGCGCCACGAGGTCCGTGCAGTTGGGCGATTCGCTTGCCAGCACGGGCGCGGCGAGGATGACGCGGTCGACGTCGACGGCCTGGGCGATGGCATCGAGCGATCCGCAGTGGTCGTCGTCGCCGTGCGTGACGAGCACGCTGTCCACATGGGCCAGGTGGTTGGCCGCAAGCCCCGCGAGCAGTTGCGCGTCGTGGTTTCCCGTGTCGATGAGCAGGGTGCTGCCCCGGCTGGCCAGAAGGAAGGCGTCGCCCTGCCCCACGTCCAGCATGACGATACGGTCGCCGGCATCGGGCGAGAACGCGAAGCCCGCCATCAGGACCAGGGCAATCCCCAGGGCCGCTGCCGCATGGCGCAGGCGCAGGCGGTTCCAGGCAAGCCAGAGCGCAGCTGCCATGGCGGCGGACAGGGCGAGGGCGGCAATCGGGTGCACGGCAACGGGAACGCAGGCGAAGGGAACGGCGGAAAGCACGTTGACCAGCCAGTGCAGGGCCGCGGCGGCAAGGCGAGAAAGCCACCAGCACGCCGTGGCCGCAGCCGAAGCAATTGCAGACGCGATACCTGCAACGCCGGCTGCGGCAGCCGCCCCCGCCACGGCGCCTGCCACGGCGCAGACAAGGCCGCACGCGCAAGCCAGCGGGAAGAGGGGCGCGCACACGACGTTGGCCAGCGGCGACACCAGGGGCAGCTTGTAGAACAACGCGCACGCCAGCGGCTGGGAGAGCACGGCGGCCGACAGGGTAAGGGCCAGCGGCTCGCGCAGCAGCGCAGCGCGCAGCACGGGAATGCAACCGAGCAAGCGGCCCACGAGCGGGGAGAACACGACAATGCCCGCCGTGGACAGCGCCGAGAGCGCGAACGACACGGACACGGCCGCGTGCGGCGCAGTTGCCACCAGGACGAACACGCACAGCCCGAGCGCGCCGAGCGAAGACGGGCGGCGCTTGCCGAAATACGACAAAACGCCCACGCTGGACATGACCGTCGCACGCAGGGCCGATACGGGGGCACCCGAGAACACCAGGTAGGCACACATCGTTGCCACGAGCAGCACGATGCTCGGCGCACGCGGGGCACGCACTGCACGCAGGAGCGATGCGAACAGGCCCGTTACGATGACCAGGTGCGCCCCCGACACCGCGATGAGATGCGCCAGGCCGCACGTCTGGAAGGCTGCGTACAGGTCGGTCTCGCGCACGGCGGGTCTATACCCGCAGACAAGCGCCGCAAGCAGGGCGCCTTCCTGCGATCCGTCGCAGAAGCGGTCGATGGCGCCGCTGCGCAGCTGCACCAGCTGCTGGAACAGGGGATGGCGCGAAACGGCATCGCAGCTCGAAAGGCGTGCGGAGAGCACGGTGCCACGGCTCCAGTTGCGGTCGCCCTGCGCGATGTCCAGCGCGGAAACGGCGGCATCTGCGCGGACGCGCTGCCCGTAGCGCGGGGCCGTTCCCTCGGGAAACGTAGCCTCCACCCGATACGAACCGCCGCCGGGCACGTCCATCTGCGCCAGGGCGCGCGGGGCATATCCGCCTTCGGATGCATCTTCGAGCAGCGTAAGCTGCACTTCCGCCCGCGTGGTTTCGCCGGCGGCGCGTGCCAGGGCGTGCAGGTGGGTGCCCTCGCCCATGCCCAGGCAGCAACCCAGGGCCAGGCAGACTGCGAGGGCCCAGGCCATGCGGCGCCGCGCAATGCCCACCGCAGCCCCGACCAGAGACGCCAGCGCCGACGCGACCGCCAGCGCGAAACACAAATCCGCCCCGCACAGGCGCGCCGCCGAAAACGCTGCAGCACATGAAGCCCAGAGCGCGGCAGCACACCCCAGCACGGGCGGGATGCCGGGTCGCCGCAGGGACACGCCATCGGCGAATCCGTCATCGCCCGCCGCGCCATCTCGGCTTGCCATGCGGCGGCCCGCGATGCGTCGACCGGCCGCGGGGTCGTCTGCCGCGCCATCGCCTGCTGGACGGTTGCCCGCGGTGCGTCGACCGGCCGGTCCATCGCCGGCAGTGTGTCGGCCCGCCATGCCGGCGCCCAACGCGCCGTGCGCGGAGGTCCCGAAAGGCGCACGGCGTCCGAACAGTTGCACGTTCATACGCAGACGAGGTCGGCGATGGAAGCCAGCTTCTTCTCCCCTATGCCCGACACGCGCGTAAGGTCCGCCACCGCGGCGAAGGGGCCATTCGAAGAGCGTTCGGCAACGATTTTCTGCGCCGTGGACGGCCCGATGCCCGGCAGTTCCTGCAGCTGCTCGGCAGTTGCCGTGTTCACGTTCACCTTCGAGCCGGCCTGCGCGGCGGACCCAGCGGCGGCGCCGGTGCCGGCGGCGG
>DMNP01000142.1:6824-7298 GCA_003452695.1 Eggerthellaceae bacterium | reverse complement strand
CCCGCAGCCGCCTGCGCCTCTGGCTGTGCAGCTTGTCCCCCCGCCTCGACCTGTGCCGCAGACAGCACGGCCACTTGCTCTCCGTCCTGGACCACGCGCGCCAGGTTCACCGAATCGGCCTGAGCATCTTCGGAAAAGCCCCCTGCGGCCTGCACGGCATCGGCTACGCGCGAACCCTCGGCCAGCTCCACCAGCCCGGGCCGCGCCACGCAGCCCGTAACGTGCACGAAAATGCTTGCAGCGGCCGAAGGCGATGCGTCCCCGGCGCCGGATGCAGAGGACCCCGATGCGCCGTGCGCCGCGTCTGCAGCAGACGTGGAAGGCGACGCAGACGCATCGGAGGCCTGCTCGATATCAGACCGTTGCGACACGATCTGGAAATCGCTGGCGGTGGCAGTATCTATAAGAGTACGGCCGGCAATCACTGCCACCAAGACGACGAGGACCGCGATGCCCGCCACGACCGGCTTGGGG
>DMNP01000142.1:6272-6757 GCA_003452695.1 Eggerthellaceae bacterium | reverse complement strand
CGAAAAGCCGAGCTTTGCCCGCATGGATTCAAACGTGTTCAGGTCCATATGCTCGCCTCCTCGCATTCCCCGTGGAGCAGCACGATACGCGACGAACCTTGCAAGGCAACCGCGCGCATGCCTGCGCCGGTTCCGAAACGCCCAACCGCACGCACCGCCAAATCCAACGCAGGTTCGACCGGCCCTCGGCCCGACCTTGCACGCATCCGACAGGCATTCCCCCCCAATCTTGCAGGAATCCAACCGATATGCCCCCGCCGCACGCAGCTTGCCACCGGCGAAACGCATGCGAAAGACAACCTGGCCACCCTTTCGGGGCGCGCAAAAAAAGACGCCAAGGAGGCATCCCCCCTTGGCGTCCTTCTCTCATCGCGATAAGCGCGTATCGCTATGCCTCGCCGAGCGGTGGCAGGGCACCGTCGTCGGCCCCGGCCGCGGCACGTTCGTTGGCAACGCGGCGGGCCGAATAGGCGGTCATGGCCGCG
>DMNP01000142.1:806-6202 GCA_003452695.1 Eggerthellaceae bacterium | reverse complement strand
ACCCGCCACGGCCGCTGCGCCCAACAGGCCCGGGAACGGGCCGAGCGAGTCGCTGGTCTTGGGCACGGGCGTTCCCTGCACGGGCGTTCCCTGCACGGGCGGCTTGGGTGTCGGCCGGGGCGCGGGACCCGCAACCTGCTTCAAGCCGCCTCCGCCGAGCTGCAGGTCGTAGTCGTCGTCATCGTCGTCCCGATCGTCGAAGTCATCCTCGTCGAAGAACGAGTTTCGGCCCTCTATCCGCAGCACGTCGAAGGGCTGGGTGTCGTCGCCGTCGTAGTCGTCGTCGAAGTCGCCCTCGTTCGTGCCCACCACGTATTCCACGGCATCGCTGTCGTCTACTTCGTAAGCGGCGTGGAAATCGCCGTCGTAGACGTACGTGGTCTCCTCGCCATCCCCCTCGGCCTGCGTCGAAACGCCGCGGGTGGCGGCGGACCGCGCCACGAAGTCGGAGGCCTTCGCCGGCGTCGTAGCCGCCTTCAGCGGCGCCACCACGACGTCGACCGCCTTCACGCTTACGTTCTTCGTGCCCGACCAGCCCTTCGGGATAGATATCGCCACGCGATAGACTGACGTCTTGCCGGGAGCCAGCGCGTAGTCAGGCAGCACGTCTTGCAGCTTGCCGCCCTCCGAGGGATTGTATACCGACTCGCGCAGCGTGTCGGCCGAGAATTTCAGCTCCTTGGTGGACTTCACCTTGCCGCCCTTCTCGGAAAGCTGCGCGGTGAATCCCGTTATGAACGTGTTGCCATCGTTTCGCACCGTCAGGTCGAACAGCGCCTCGGTGCCGGGGAACGCGAAGGGCGACACCGCGCTGCAGGCGATGACGTTGGCGCATTTCACGAACGGCACGGTTGTGAGGTACAGGTCGGCCTTCGCCTCGTCAGCGTCGATGACATCGGTCGACATGAAGCAGATGCCGCTCTTCGACGCGTTCGCGATGCAGAGGTCGTCCAGATCGTAGTCGACCTCCGCAAACACGAACGGGTCGCAGAACTTGCCGTCACGCCAGCGACACGCCATGATGCGGTGCTCGTTCACCTCGACGCCATCGGCTCCCTTCACGTCATGTATGCTGTCCTTGGACTCGTAGGTATGGCCGAGCGAGCCCTCGCGCACCGAAGGGTAGAACAACAGGGTACCCGTCGGGTCGACCACGAACGAGCTCACGGGGAAGCTCTTCGGGCCCACCTCGGTGTATGTCGGCTTGGGGTTGTCGCCTTCGAGCCCGGTGAACTGGACGCAGCAGAGCTTGCCGTCGACCGATGCGAGGAACTTGCCGGGGTTGTTCGGCCACTCGACAAGCGTCCTGAACGAGTTGTTTTCCTTCTCGTCGAGGAACTCGTCGGTCGAGCTCGACGACCACAGCTCCATCTTCCTCAGGGGGTTCTTCTCATCGGCGAGCGCCGTCTTGTAACGGTAGTGGTATGCGGTATTACCGCTGCGCATCGTGACGTAGTCCCATCCGGTGGCCTTATCCGTGCCCTTCAGGCGTTTGCTCGCCGCAAGCTCGAACACTTCCGCATCCTGGTGTTTTGCCGTCATGGCGCCCAGATCGAGTGCGATGATGCCCCGTTTCTGGATGCCGACCGTCTGATTGTTGTACTCGTTGCCATACATCTGTCCGACCGATACGCGCACGTCGTCGGAACTGGCGCTGAGGATCTTGTCAGGAGCGACAGCAGCTCGATCGAGGAAGGTGATTGAAACGACGCGCATAACCCGGCCAGAGTAGCGGTCCGCCCACATTTCGTCCACCGTTTGCTGGATGCTGGGGCACGAAAGATTGTGGTAGCGGAACTTGTCGTCTTTGCTGAACTGCAGCTCGCTTGCCATAAGGCCCTTGCATTCTTTGACCTTGCCCAACACGAACGTGCGCTTATCGGGATGGTATTGCATGTTCGGGCTCGTGAAATAGCAGTCGTACTGCGCATACGATATGGTCAGGTCGGTTGCCGTCTGCCCGAACGCATCGCCGTCCGCGCGCCGGCCCGAGATGACAGCCATGTGGATGCGCATCGTGTGATAGTAGTACTCGCGGCGGCCGTACGTCCTGACCGTTTCCAGGCACACATCGAAATCGTAATCCCACAGGTCATTGCGGTCCAGGTAGGTGGTCTTGCCGCCGGACGTGCCGGTGGGGATCTTCGGGTCGAATTCGAACACGCCCAGGTTGCGCGCGGGCTCGGTGGCCGATGCCAGCATCTCGCCGACGATGCGCGTGCGAATCTTGCCGTTCACCTTCACAGCGGCTATGCGGAAGATGGTGGGCTGGCCGTACAACGTGACGACCTTGGTGCGCGGATCGCTCATGACCTCCTTGGCCAGACGGTGGCGCGTGGTCACGGCAAGCCCGCGCTCGCCGCCCACCTTCACCTTGGCGTCGGCCACGCTTATGGGGCCGGTAACGTAGGCGTGCGCGCCTGCGATCGCCTTGTAATCGGCAACGTTGGACGTGCTGTCCTGCGTTTGCAGTGCGGTGCCTTCGGCTTGTGCGGCAAGCGCCGGGGAAGATCCCGCGACCAGCGAACCCGTGCCGGGCCCCACCGCGATGCCCGCATCGCCCGCCATCCCCGCGTCGGGCGCTTCGAAGGAGAGGATGCGGTACGTCATGCCGTCTTCGGTCGTGCGCTCGACGACCTTCGGCTCGAAAACCGGATCGGCGGCAGACGCATCGGCGGACTGGGGGCCGAGCGCCTGGAGCTCGACCGCGTCCTGCACGCCTGCGCCCTCGAACTCCACGAGCCCTTCGCCGAGGGTTGCGGCCTTGGGCGCATTCTCGGCGAACCAGTCGAACGTGGCCTTGGCGGCCTGCGTCTGCATGTCGAGGGCCGACTGCGCGTACAGCTTGCTGGGATCCCAGTTGTCGTAGAGCTTCGGGATGTTATGCGACCAGATTTCCACGGAAATCGTGAACAGCAGCAACTGCACCACAACGTTGGCGACGAACTTCACGCCCACGATGGCGTGCGGGTTGGTCTCCTTGCCGCCCTCCGGCAGCGGGCCCACGCCCACGAACACCGTGAACGCGACCATGCCCTGCAACGATATCGAGGCGATTCCCTTAACGCCGACGCCGACCGAAAGCGCCGGGGCGATGCGCAGCGTGAAGTTCAGGCCCGTGCTGGGGTAGTCGAACTTGAACGCGCTCTTCAAGTCCTTCTCGTTCACGAACGAAGGCATCGAAACGCCGCAACCCACCCCGATGGAGGCATGCATGTTGAAGTCGAACTGCAGAAGCAGAGGTACGGGACCGGCCATGAACTGCTGAGCATAGGAGTACACGATGGAAAGAATCGCGCGCGCCTCGCCCTTACCGCGCAGCGAGTTCCACTCTTTCGTCCAGCGAAGGGCGATCGAAGCATCGGCGCTTACGGCCACCTTGAACGACGTCGACTTGGGCAGGGCCCTGAACGTGCTCTTCTTGCCGTCCATCGCATCGGCGAGCAGGTTGCCCACGCTCTCATCGAACGTCGCGGAGAACTGGTCGGCGAACGGCTTGCGCGGCAGCTTCTTCCACGAGTTTCCATCCACCTTGCCGTTCTTCGACTTGTAGCCCCATTCGGGCGTCTTCACCGCCGCGCGGAAATAGCCGTACGGGTCGAAACAAACATCGACGGGCAGGTCTGGCTTCCACAGCACCAATTCCTTGCCGGCGACGAGCGGCACCCAGCTCGGGAAGCGCAGCATGAGCTTCATGGACTCGTCGCCGAAGGGGCCGAACGACATCTTCTTCGTGAACGGCGCCATCATGCCGGTAGGCGTCTCGACGATCCTCATCTGCAAGGGCGTCGAGTAGCCTACATCGCCAATCCCGTACCACAGACCGTACTTCACTCCCACAGGCAGCGCGTCGGAGTGCTTGTACATGAGAAACGCGCCCTTAAAGGATACGCGTCCGACATGCGTCTTCGTTTTCTCGTCGTAAGACGTTTTGACATTGCTCTCCAACAGATACTTGTTCGAGTTCACATTGTAGAGCTGCACTCGTATCGTGCAGGCCTCCTTGGCGCGCATCGTTATGACTATCTCATGCGTCTCGTCGTTGGCGGGTGTGCACGCGAACTCGTTGTTGCTGTAGAGGATATCCCAGTCGGAGAACGTCACACGCGACGGATACGCGAGCTCATTGCCGATCTTGCGCGTGGGAATCTCGTATCCACTGCCCCCCCTCAGCGACAGCCAACCCGTCTCGAAGAGGCGGTAACCCTCCTTCTCCATGGAGACGGCCACCTCGGCCGCATAGATATCCACCCCGTTCTTGTTCTTCTTGGGCTTGGTCAGCTTGGAAAGGTCGACCATGAGCACGCCGCTCTTGTCGGTCGTGCCCTGCACGGTCTTCTTGTTCTCGTTCGACTTCACCGTTACCGTCGCACCCGCCACGGGCAGGCGCTTGCCGTCGGTTATGTCGGCCACGGCTATGCCGGTTTCGTTGACCTTGGCGATGACCACCTTCGCGGTTGCCTCGGATGCACTGGCACCGTGCGCGGTTTCGGGCTTGAATGCAAGCGCGAAGCCCCCCGCAACGGCGGGCAGCGCCGCGAAGGCCCCGATGGCTAGCTCGGTAAACGCGCGCCGCGACAACGCGGGCGCAGCATCGGCATCGGCGGCGCCGGTGATGGCGTGCGAAGATTCAAGAGAACTTGCAGCTGAAGAGACGAACTCGGACATAGTGCTCCTTCCAACGTTCGGAATAGGCACATTCTACCAAATTCGAACGCTCGCTTCCGCTGGAGCAGTTCGCGCACCGCCCCGGCTTCGTCACCCGACGTAGCGCAAGCAGAGCATGGTGATGTCGTCGAACTGGGGGGCGCCGCCGGTGAATTCGGCGATTCGCTGCTGCACGAACGGCAGGAGCGTTTCGGGGCAGGCGTCCGGGGCGTCGTTCAGCGCGCCGAGCAGCCGCTCTTCGCCGAACGCTTCCTCCTGCGCATCTATGGCCTCGGTCACGCCGTCGGTGTACTGGAGCACGGCATCGCCCGGATGCAGCTGCACCGTGTGGTTGCGGAAGCGGTACTTCTCGGGCAGCTCTGCGTAGTCTTCGCTGGAAAACGACGCGAGCGCCACGGCGCTGTTGGGCTTTTTGGGCAGCTCCCACGTTCCGCTCAGGAACAATGCCGACTTCTCGTGCCCTGCGTCGGCATACGTGAGCTTGCCGGTGGAAATCTCGAGCACGCCGAGCCAGGCGGTCGTGAACATGTCGTCGTCGTTCTTCTCGGACAGGTCGGCGTTGGCCTTCAGCAGCACGCTTGCGGGATCCAGGCCCGAAAGCGCTTCCATCTTTATGATGGCCTTCGACTGCATCATGAACAGCGCGGCCGGAATGCCCTTGCCCGACACGTCGGCCACGACAAGCGCCAGATGGTCGCCATCGACCATGAAGAAGTCGTAGAAGTCGC
>DMNP01000142.1:0-741 GCA_003452695.1 Eggerthellaceae bacterium | reverse complement strand
CGCCCACCTCGCGCGCGGGGCGCATGCCCGCATGCAAGTCGAACTCGTTGCGTGCCGCGATGGCCGACGTAACGTCGGGCAGCGTGTTCGCCTGGATGCTGGCAGCCATGTCCAGGTCGGAGCGCACCAGCGCAAGCGATTCCTTCAGGGCCCCGACCGTCTGGTTTATGCCGTCGGAAAGCGACGAGAACTCCGAAGCCGTGCGCACATCGACCACGACATTCAAGTTGCCTTCCGTAATCTGGCCGAGCTGGCGGTTCATCGTGCGCACGCTGCGCACGACGACGAGCTTCAGCACGGCGTAGATGACGAGGAACAGCGCGGCGAACACGAGCACTTCCATGAACGCGATGATCAGCACCGAGGCGTTGCGCGAGGCGTTGGCCTCTGACGCGGGCAGCAACGCCATGATGCGGTAGCCCTCCACCTCTTCGTACATGGCATAGCATTCCTGGCCCTCGAATTGCGTGGTGAACAGCTGGTCTGCGCCGACCGCGGCCGCATCGTCGGCCAGCTGGCCTGCAACCGCGTCCGCCGCGTCGCCGTAGGTGCTGATGATGCTTCCCGTTTCGTCTGTGACGACGAACACGCCGGTTTGGCCCACGTGGCGGTTCTTCACCGACGCCGCCACCTCTGCCGTCAGGTCGTCCAGGAAGTTGCGCGCGTCGTAGCCCACCTGCACGAACCCATCCTGTATGGCCATGCCCGCGTACTTGCGCGACGTGCTTGCATCGAAGGCCA
>DMNP01000293.1 GCA_003452695.1 Eggerthellaceae bacterium | reverse complement strand
TGGAGTCGAGTTCCGAGAAATCGTAGTCCAGGCTGGCGCACAGTTCGGCTGCGCTTTTGTCCGTGTACAGGTTGGGAAACGCCTCTGAGCACAGCTTTCGCCCATAAAGCGGAATGATCAGCGTTTCCTGCACCGACCCTGGCTCGATTTTCACCTTGTCGCCATTCATTGCCATTTGCATGCCCCTCCTACAGCAGACAGCGGGAATCGCCGCCTTTCGCTGTGCATCGGTTTCGCATAAAAGTAAGCCTTAATAAACTATTAACCGTTATAACTTAGATGCAAGGGCATGTCAAAAATGGCCGCTTCGACGCCCGGGTCCCATTGCTTTTCACGGTTGGGGCGCAGGTCGAGCAGCCCTGCCTGCATGTGGCTGTCAGGCGATGGCGCGGGCTGCGCCGTTCGGCGCCGGTTTGGGGCTCCGCATCGCGATTCGGCGACTACCTGTGGCTGAAGGCGATGGACGCGCTCGGCGGCCTCGGCGGGCTTCGATTGCTTCCGCAAATCGCTCCTTGCTCCGCTTCTTCCCTGAGTTACAATCGCTTCTTGCTGAAAAGCGGAGGCTAGAGAAGGGCAGAGCGCATGCCGGGATTGGGAACCATCATAAACGTTGTCGCTATCGCGGTGGCGGGTCTCGTCGGCATGGGCGCCGGCAAGCTGCTGAGCGAACGGCTGCAGGAGGGCGTGGCCAAGGCGGCGGGCGTGTGCGTGCTGTTCATCGGCATAGCCGGTGCGCTTCAGGGCATGCTCGCCATCGAGGGGGGCATGCTTGCATCGGGCAAGTCCCTGTTCGTGGTAATCAGCATAGTGGTGGGCACGCTCGTTGGCGAGGCCGTGGATTTCGAAACCCTGGTTCGGCGCTTCGGGGAATGGCTGAAACTGAAGACCGGCAACGCAAAGGACCGCACGTTCGTGGATGCCTTCGTAACGGCGTCGATCGTGGTGTGCGTGGGCGCGATGGCCGTTATCGGCGCCATTCAAGATGCCATGCAGGGCGACATATCCATCCTGTGCACCAAGGCGCTGCTCGACTTCGTCATCATCGTGGTGATGACCTGCTCGCTCGGGCGGGGGTGCGCTTTCTCCGCCATCCCCGTGGGCGTGTTCCAGGGGAGCATTACCGCGCTTTCGGTGTTCATCCGGCCGTTCATGACCGACTCCGCGCTTGCGGGGCTTTCGTTGGTGGGCAGCATCCTTGTCTTTTGCGTGGGCGTGAATCTCGTATGGGACACCAAGCTGCGTGTTGCCAACATGCTGCCCGCCATTATCGTGGCCCCGCTGCTCACGTTTCTACCGGTAGCGTGGTAATCTGCGCTCGCCTGCGGCTGCGTTAAAACCCATTCAGCAGTCTTTCCCGAAGTTCTCCCCGCCGCGCTTTCCAGGCCAGGTCTTTCGTGCGGCTTCGGATGCCCAGCATTCGCCGCAGGCCTTCTGCAAACGCATCGAATTCATCGACGTTCATCAGCTGTTGGCGCGTCAGCGGCAGCACGCGAACATTTGCCACGGTAAGTTCCACTTCGCGCCTGGAATCTCGATACCGCGCCCATTCTCCACTATGATCCGAGTCGCTGTTGTACTCCACATCGATGTTCGGGCCGGACCAGAACAGGTCGGGATAGCGCTCTTTCGTGCCATCGGGATTGCTGATGATTAATTTGGGGTTGAGCGTTGGCTGTGGCAGCGCGTATCCGCCTAGGCGTTTGGGCAGGCAGAGGAGCAGGTACGTGGCGGTTTCCATGGGGGATGCAGATCCATTTGCAAGCCAGCGTGCCGCGGCTGTTGCACTGCCGACGCCACGATACCCTTTCATTCGTTCCAGGAACGCCGGCATTCGGGTTGCGTTGAGCGTACGGGGGATATCGTAGGTGTATTCGCGCGTTTCGTCGTAAGCGCGGTGGGGTAGGCCGCTTGGGAACGCTGGCGCTAGGCGCCAACGGCTATAGCTCCCGCAAAGCTCCATGCCGATGCTCAGGAGGTCTACGGTGTCTAGGCGCGTTGCGAGTTGCATGAAAGTGAATGCCGGGCTGCAGGAGCAGATGCCATGCCCGAGATGAATAAAGGCGCCGAATGGGACGCGTTCGCTAAATAGTTTTGTGACCAGCTGTTTCGTTTGCGTTCCCTTGGACTTGTTTGAGATGAAAGCCTGGACGGGCGGGGTTACGTGCTCAAGCCAAGATTGCGCGGTGTGGTCGAGTTCGCGCAGGGCGCGGACGTTGCTTACGGCATCGTCGAGCACGGGCTTGCGCACCGGCGATCCGCCAATGCCATCTTCGCCGTTGGTGGACCGAAGGTAGCGGATAATTTCGAGCGATGGATTGGGCGCCAGATACAGCCTCATTTGCGTCATCCCGCTTTCGTGCACAATGTTTTTGCAATAATGCCATAATATCTAATTTTTCAGCAGAAAATGGCTTAAATTTCGTAACCTGGGAATATAAGGCCTGTTGTTTTGCCAGTTCAAAGCGGTGATTTTCGAGAGGCTCTTTTCGAGGTGCATAAAAAAATGCTGAAAAATTAGAAAATATGGCAGATTTGCAATTACTTTGTGCAGGAATGCTGCCATACGGACGTTACGGCACCGTTTTTGCCTCTACAACACAATATATTGCGATAAATAGGATAGCGCGGGGATTAAAGTCGGCGTATGGCGCATTGCGTACTATATATTGTGTTATCGGGTCGCGTGCAAGTATGCAACATTGTTGGGCGCGAACAGATAAACTAGTCATGTGCTAATTGCCGAAACGCACGTGGCTGCTTTGGCCGCGAAGAGAGGGGAGGGGCCATGGGCATTGCCGCATCGGCGAAGCCGGCCGCGCGGGAAGCCGTGGGCGCAGCAGAGTCGGGTCAGCCAGCCGCGCAGGGGGCAGCGGGCGCAGCAGAGTCGGGTCAGCCGGCCGCGCAAGAAGCCGTGGGCGCAGCCGCATCGGCGCAGGGGGCCGCGCAGGGGGCGGCGGGCGCAGCAGAGTCGGGTCAGCCAGCCGCGCGCCAGATTATGGACATCGCGGGTTTGGAGCGGCGGCTGGCACAATACGTGATGACGAGCGCGGACAACGCGCTGCAGGCGGATTACGCGTTGCGCGACGAGATTGTGGGAACGCCACTGTTCGATGCACCCATCGTGGGATGCGCGAGCGCCGACGACCCGTTGTTTGCCCGCATGAAATCCGACGACCAGATTATCGGCGATACGTTGCGCTTGCCAGCGGACTGGCTTCCGGGTGCGCGCAGCGTCATAGCCATCTTCTACCCGTTTTCCGAGCAGGTGCGTAAGAGCAATTGGGACAACCTGGGAGTGCCCTCGGACGAATGGCTGCACGGTCGCATCGAGGGCCACGACTTTATTCACGCCACCGACCGCATGGTGGCGGGATGGTTGGCCGACGAGGGCTACCGCACGTGCATCCCAGCGCTCGACCCCTCGCTGGTCATTCGCAAGCGCGACCCCGAAGATGCCGTGGACAGGCCGATGTTCGTAAGCAGTTGGTCCGAGCGGCATGCGGCGTTCGCCGCCGGGTTGGGGACGTTCGGGTTGTCGGCCCATCTCATAACGCGTGTCGGAAAGGCGGGTCGTTTCGGCAGCATCATCACCGATGCCGTATTTAGCCCCACGCCGCGTCCTTATGGCGAAGACCCCTATGCGTACTGCACTCGCTGCGGCGCCTGCGCCAAGCGCTGTCCGGTCGATGCGTTGTCGCTGGAAACCGGGAAGGACTTCCAAACGTGTTGGGTGTACATGGAGGAAACGAAGATTCGTTTCAAGCCGCGATACGGATGCGGCAAGTGCCAACTGCTTGTTCCTTGCGAAACGGGCATCCCCGCAGGGCGTTAAATGGCCCGGTGGCCGTGCGTGGTCTTTTGCACCGTCCTTGCCGGCCGAGGGGGATGCGCCTTCCGGGCTAAGTGGGTGCCCGAGCAGTCAAACCTGCTGCGGGGTCCTGGAATTAATCCGCGACCCCGCGCATTTCGAAGTTTCAGGTGCGATGCGAACGCTACTCGGCGTTTTCCTGTCCGGGCGCGTTTTCTTCTCCCTCGGCTGTCGCGGGAGCTTCCTCGGCGACCGGCTCGCCTTCGGCGGGAGCGTCGGGGGTAGCTGCGCTTGCCGCTGCAGGGCTTGCGGTGGAATCCGTAGCCGAGGCGGCATTTGCCGAAGCGGGAGCGGCCGAGGCGTCGGTTGCCGGTGCCGATGCGGATGCCGACGCTGCCGACGCCGATGCCGCCGACGCCGCCGACGCCGACGCTGCAGAAGCGCTTGCCGCAGAGGCGCTTGCCGCAGAGGCGCTTGCAGAGCCGGCAGAAGCCGAAGCAGCTGCAGTTGCGGCGCCCGAAGCGCTCGGGCGCGCGAAGACCATCGTCACGTTGGATTCGTCCTGCAGCGATAGCTTGCCATCGGCCAGCGTCAGTTTCACGTTGGCGTTATCCAGCGTGCCCGTGGCCTCGGTGTTGCTCTTGGCCTCCCAGGTCATGTTCATGTCGGTGCCGAAGGCGTTCAGCGTGCCCGTGCCGTCTTCCTTCAGGTTCATGGTAACGTGCAGGTTCATCGACGCCATCAGCTGCACTGTTTCCTCGTCCAAGTTGCCATCGGATGAGCTGGCAAGCTCCCAATCGCCCGTGTACAGCGATTTGTCCACGCCACCTGCGCAGCCGGCCAGCCCGAAGCACAGCGCCACTGCGAAGCACAGCGATGCCAGCATCCTAATAGACTTTTTCATATTTCCGCCTTTCAGCCCTTTAAATGCATGACGCAATGCCGAACAACGTAGTCCGCTGCGAACCGTGGACGCCTCGGACGGGCCGTTCGCCATCGTCCGTATGATAACGCAATCGCGCAGCGGCATCTGCCGCGTTCCCGACACCTGACCCATTGTGCACAATGGGTCAGGTGTCGGGAACGCGGCCCAATTACGCCGTGTTTTCTGCTAACATGCTTGCGCTATGCAAATGAAGCCGGGGAAATATTAACGAGCATGGCACGCCGCCCGCATGTGGCGGCGCCCTCATTTCCGCATTTTCCCGTATCCACCAAATTCAATCCGAATAGGGGTAAGACCATGGCAGAGACTGACATGCGAGACAAACTGGTCAAGATTATCGAAGCCTACGAAGAGCTGCAGGAGAAAATGGGCGACCCGGCCGTGCTGGCGGACCAGAAGGAGTACAACCGCCTGGCCAAGGAGTACGCAAACCAGGGCCCGCTCGTGAAGGAGGCGCGCGCCTACGTGCAGGCCGAAGACGACTTGGCCGAGGCCAAGGAAATGCTCGACGACCCCGACATGAAGGAGTTCGCGCAGGAAGAGATCGCGCGCATCGAATCCGAACTGCCGGGCATCGAGGAAGAGATTAAATTCATGCTGATACCGGCCGATCCGGCCGACGAGAAGGACATCATCGTGGAAATCCGCGGAGGCGCGGGTGGCGACGAGGCCAAGATCTTCGCGGGCGACCTGTTCAAGATGTACGAGCGTTTCGCGTCCGAGAAGAAATGGAAGATAGAGCTCTTGGACGTCATGCCATCGGAAGCGGGCGGCTATAGCGAAATCCAGTTCAAGGTGAAGGGCGACAAGGTGTATTCCTTCATGAAGTTCGAAAGTGGAGTGCATCGCGTTCAGCGCGTGCCCAAAACCGAGAGCCAGGGTCGCATTCACACCTCCACCGCCACGGTGGCCGTTCTGCCCGAGGCCGACGAAGTGGAAGTGGAGATTAAGAACGAGGACCTGCGCATCGACGTGTACCGCGCGGGCGGCCCGGGCGGCCAGTGCGTGAACACGACCGACTCGGCTGTGCGCATCACGCATTTGCCGACAGGGCTGGTTGTTCAGTCGCAGGACCAGAAGTCGCAGCTTCAGAACAAGATTGCGGCAATGGCCGTGCTGCGTGCGCGCCTGTACGAGAAGATGCTTGCCGAGCAGCGCGAGGCCGAAGGCGCCGAGCGCCGCGCGCAGGTGGGCACGGGCGACCGCTCCGAGAAGA
>DMNP01000230.1 GCA_003452695.1 Eggerthellaceae bacterium | reverse complement strand
AATCAGAAAGATACGCTTGACAAAACACATCTGGTCGGCGCGGTCGAGCACCCGCCCGTCATGCGAGGACCAGGGCCTGAACTCGGGATTCACTTTGTCACGCTTTCCAGTATTCAAAATAGGTGACATACGAGCCCTCCCTCGTTGGTAACGTTGTAGTTGCAATTCGAATTGTACTTGCAATCGCAAAACTCGTGCCCCTGCATTAGGAGGACCAATGGACAAGAAACTGAAGAAAATAGCCATCGCCCGTTACGGCTCAATCAACCTCTTCGCCGCAGCCTGCGGCATGCACCCGTCCACCTTATCGCTCATCGCGAACGGCCGCCTCGTTCCCGGGGAGGCACAGGCGAAGAAGATCGTCGAGGCCCTCGGCTGGCAGGGCGGCATAGCCGACCTCCTGGCCGACGAGGACTAGCCTTGCCTGGTCCGGCCAAGGCGCAACGCCAGCTGCTCCTGCCGAACGACGCAGTCACCAAGTCGCTAATGTTACGTGGACGCTCGCATATCGGAACCGAGGCCTACGACGGAAGACGTCGCGAGGTGGTCGTCTCCGGACGCGGCGCCGTGCGCGCCCCGTTCAAGCTGCGTCCGGTTCACGCTGGCGGCTTCGACGCGATCGGCGGCGAGCTGAACCACTTCGACCTGCTGGTCTGCGCGGCGCTCGCCGCGAGGGCGCAGGCGGGGGTGCTGGGCTTCACGTCCCACGACGTGCTCCGCGCGCTCGGCTACGCTAATCCCCATGCCGCCGGCATGTCCGCGACGGCCGAGGCGGTCGTCGCGTCCGTCAAGAAGATGGCGTCGCTCGAGATCGAGATGGGGGCGGCGCGCGGGTCGGATGGGGAGCCGCGGCTCAGCGCGATACCGCGCAGCAGGCTGTTCTGTTGCAGCGCTTCGACGTTAGGCGCGAGCGGCGGTCTCACCTTGGCCCCGCCGGACGCCAAGCAGCCGCTGTCCGCGATCCCGCTGGCGCTGCGGGCATGCGAGTGCAAACAGGTGATCCCGATCGAGCCGGGGCAGATGCCCGACTTCTCCGGCCGACGCGTGTCGGCCGCTCAACGGCAGATGGCGCTCTACCTCGTGGCCCGCGCGCTCGAGAAGAAGACGAGCAAGAGCGTGCTCGTATCGACCATGCTGCGCGACCTGGGCGTGTCTTTCGGACGGGGGGACGCGGGCAGGCAGGCGCGCTCTCGCGCGCTCCGCCAGCTTATTAAGACGCTCGACGCCATGGCGGCGCAGGGTGCCGTCATCGACGGGTACGAGATCGAGAGCGTGCGCGGTCGGACCAGGGCCATCGTGCTCCACCCTGTCAGATCGCAAACTACCGATAACTAAGCGAAAGGACCTTTTTATGAAAAGCAAGTACGAAGAATTGAAATCGCTAATCGACCTCGAGGATTTCGCTGAATCGGAGCTCGACAAGACCCGTACGGGTTACGTCTGCCCCCACTGCGGGTCGGGAAGCAAAACCGAGGGCACCGGCGCGCTCGGCGTCATGCCCGACGGCAGGCGCTACTACTGCTTCGCTTGCAAAACGTCAGGCGACGTGTTCGACCTTGCGGGTGCGGTGTCGGGGCTCGAGACCCCAGAAGAGCGTTACGAATACGTATCTAACTGGGCCGACGCCCATCCCGACGCCCGCGTCAACCGCGCGACTGTTGCGGTATGTCCCGACGAGGCGGCCTACAGGCCCCACCGCGAAGAAGAGGCCGATCTCGTTAGGCGCAGCAGGCAGCATATTGGCGAGCCCGTCGCGCTCGCATACCTGGAATCGCGCGGCATCGTCCCCGAAGTCGCCCAGCGGTGGCGCCTTGGCTACGACCGCGATCGCAGGCGCATCGTGATCCCGTTTCCCGGCTCCGACTACTACCACATCGACCGCTCAGTAGACCCGGCAGAAGCCCGTAAGTACCTAAAGCCGCCATCCGACCAGGTCGGGGGTCAACCTATCTGGGGTCCTTGCGCCTTTTCCAGCGATTATTTTTTCGTCGTCGAGGGGCCGTTCGACGCCATGGCGGTCTCCGAGTGCGGCCATCCCGCAGTGGCTCTTTGCGGCGTCGCTTTCGGAACTCTCGTTGCCGAGCTCAACCGCATCTCCTACGACGGCACCGTCATCGTCTGCCTCGACGCCGACGAGACGGGCAGGAGCAACGCGCGCGACCTCGCGTCCCAGCTGCGCAAGATCGGCATCCGCGCGCATGTCGCGGACATTTCGTCAAACGAGGAAGGAGCAGGCTATGCAGGCTAAAGACTTCTCTGAACTGTACAACGCCGACAAGGACGCGCTCGATTCGCTGCTGGCCGACATCGTGTCCGCAGCGAGAACGGCTGCGGTTGCCGAAGCTCTCGCTGTTCACGACGAGGCGCTCGCCGCCAAGGGCCTAACCGACTCGAGCAAGGCGGCATCGGACATCCTGGGGCTCAACGGGCTGAGCGACCCCGTCCCGACCGGATTCGCGACGCTGGACGAGCAGCTCGACGGAGGTCTCATGCCAGGCGTCACCGTGCTCGGTGCCGCATCGTCGGTGGGAAAGACCATGCTTCTTTTATGCATCGCGATCAACGCCATCGAAAGCGGTTACCACTGCCTTTTCTACTCGCTCGAGATGGGGGCCAAGGAGCTCGTAGCCCGCATGCTCTCCCGCCTCATCTACCGCGATAGCGGCTTGGTCGTCTCGTCTAACCGCCTCATGATCCCGCGCAAGCGCAGGTCTTTTTCCTTCAACGAGTTCGAGGCGATGCACGACGCCTGCGGTCGCTTTACCGACACCATAGCATCGAGCCTGCTCATCATGCAGCCGGAAGGGCAGCCTACGGCGGCCGACGTCTCCGCTTCGATTGCGCACGCCAAGGAAAGGGCGGAGCTCTCGGGCGGCAAAGGGCTGATAGCGTTCGTGGACTACCTGCAGCTCTGTGGCGCCGAGAAGGAGTTCGCCTTCGAGCGCCAGGTGATCGACGCGAACATCCTCGGACTGCGCCAGGCCGCACGCGCCCACGGCATCCCCATCGTAGCTATTTCATCGCTAAACCGAGCGTCCTACTTCGGGGAGGTCGCCATGGACTCCTTCAAGGAGAGCGGCTCCATCGAGTACGGCGCCGATCGACTCATCGGCCTGCAGCCGCTCTCGTTCGAGGACGAGATCTCTAACCTGAAGGCCGCACGCAAGATGAGCGACGAGAAGGCGGCCCGCCATGCCATGGACGACTCGAAGCGCAGCCCCGTCCGCTCGGTCGAGCTGAAGCTGCTGAAGAACAGGAATGGGGCCCTGCCCGCAAGCCCCGTAGAGTTCGACTTCATTGGTCCCGCGTGCACATTCGTTGACACGGCTGCCGACCCCGTCGGCCATCGCGCCGCGCTGGCCATCCTCGACAGCTACGAAGCCGAATATGCCCAGGATGACGACGGTCAAGCCTACGTTTCTGGAGAGGACGCAAGCTCGCCGAATCCGCCTCACAAGGACGACCTCTGGCCGCCGGAGCCCGAATAGTTCGACTGCGCGCCGCCCGGCGCCTTAGAGTCTGGGCGGCGAAATCGTAGCCCATCGCTCAAAGGCGACGACAAACTTCGTCGCGCCTCCCTGCTTAATCGGCCACGTACTCGTAAGCTCCCGACTCAACGAGCGCGACCACCTTGCGGGCAAACTGAACGGATATGAGGTCCTTGGTATCGCATCCCCGCGTGTCTAGCGCGTCTATCCGCACCACCTCGAGACCCTTCGTGGTGAAATCCTTCACGGCTCTCTCGGAGATGGGGTTGTGGAACGTCCGTCCCCCCACCTCGTACAGCAGGTAGTACCTGAATTCCGTTGGCACCTTGAGGTAACCCTTGCTCTCTTCCCGGCCGAGTTCCCAGTTGTAGTACCTGAGCACATCGCGGAAATCGTCCACGTGCTCCTCGTATCCCAAATCGGTATCGAGGTATTCCTTGGTTTCGTATCCCGCTACCTCCTCATGGATGCACGCCGGCTCCACCACGCTCAGCAGGATCTCTTTCATACGGTAGTACTCGTCCCGCTTCGCGCAGGTAGCCGCCTCTGCATCGTGAATATCGAAATAAGATCCGGGCGCCCCGTATCGGAACTCATAGCTCTCCCGCATTTCCCGGGCCTTGTCGCGGTGGTTCTTCGCGCGCTTGTTTGCAGAGTAAAGGCAATCCGAGAGCATCTGCTCGGTGATGACGCCCTTTTTCAGATTCTCGGAGTACTCCTTCGGTGTGCGCATGCGCACCCCCTTTCCAGCGTCTTAACAGCGCTTAATTGTTGAATTCGTTAATCCCTTGCGTTCTCGGCTGTCCGGCGCTCTTGCCGTCCGCGTGCTTCGCGCCACTCCGCAAAACCGCCGCACGAGGCGGCGGCGCGGGGTTCGCTTAGGATGCGCTTGATTCGACCTGGGGCCAGCGCATTCAACGCAACCCCGGTCGTGATGGGCGCCACAAACCCAGCTTGTCTTTGCCGACGCTACGCCTTCTCGCTTGGCTGCGAGCGCACGAACTCCTCCAGATCGGCGTCGAGAACGCGCGCGTAACCGCTCCCGAAGTAGTAGTGCGGCTCGAGCAGGCCCTCCGCTATCGCACGCTTGACCACCGACACGTCGGCGTTGATACGGCGTGCGGCATCCGGAATGGTGTAGGCGATCGGGTCCGGGTGATGGCGGCGCCTGGCGCGCTTGCCCGGTTCGGCCACGCCCGGCGGGGCGCTCGTTGCTGTATTAGCCATGTTTTACTTCTTTCTATCCTCTTTTGTTTCGTCTTCATTATATCACTGTTTGATATCTTATGTGATTATTCGTATAATGTATTCGGATGGACGAAAGAAGGAGGAGATCATGCCGCTGAAGATGAACGAGGCCACGCGCAGGCTCGAGCCCATGGGGTTCGACTACTCGCAACCCGAACTCGCCATGGCGAAAAGGGTCGGTGAGCGCATCGCCGAGGCAAGGAGGATCAGGAAGGTCAGCCAGACCCAGGCAGCTGCCATGATAGGCGTAGGCCAGAACACGTTCAGCAACTACGAGCGCGGCGCGAGCCGCATGGACTATGCGAAGCTCGCCGAGCTGGCGCTCAAGCTGCAGATGAAGCCGGAAGCGCTCATGGGCGGGCTGTTGTCGGATGGCGCTTCGCTCGACGTGTTCGACGACCCCAGGGGCTCGATGCTCAAGCGAACCTACTCGGGAGCCTACTGGCCCGTTGGGGCACCCCTGCCGAATGGTGATCCCGAGTACTCTTTCACAGTGTACGAGTGCTCGGACGAGCTATCGCTTGCCGTCGTCAAGGCAGAGCCCGATGTCGGCAGGGCAATCGACGCCTCGACAGACCATGTCCGGATGGTCGTACCCGGTAGTGCAGACCACGCCGTCATGGCGCTCGAGCACGAACTTGCATCCGACAAAGAATATCTTGCCAAGCGCGGGCTAGACCCCGCGGTGGTTGCCGCACGTGGCGCAATCCTCGACTGCCCGCATCCGGCGGACGCCTTCAGCGACGTTGACGACATGGCGAACCTTGAATTTACCCGCGGTCCAAACTGGAAAGGAGATGAGAGGCGATATGAGCCGAGTTAGGAAGGATGGCCACCATGGCGCAAAGCCCCGCAAGGTCGGGACTGCCGAAGATGGCCGCACGATATGGGAATGCAGAGTGAGGTGCGGCTTGCGCCACGACGGCAAGCCCAAGGAGCGTAGCGAGCGCTTCACGGGGACCTACCAGGAAGCCGTCGACCACACAGACCACATGTGGCGCATTTACAGCGAGAAGCCCGACGAGATCGGCAAAATCACCCTCGAGGAGTACTTCTACGACCACTTCGTCCCAGAACGCCTCGCTGGCGGGCCCATAAAGACGAAGCAGGAATATACCTCCATTTTCAAGAACCATATCGCCGATACGTTCGGCAAAAGGTTCCCCGATCAAATACCGCATCGTGAAATCCAGCAATGGATATATGGCATAAAGCCTCCAAATGACCGCAAGGTGTACCGCCACTTCCGCGCAATTGTGCGCGCCATGTACGACGATGACTACCTTGGGGAAATAATGCCTCTGCAAAAACGCGTTAAATTCGGCAGATACCAGAAGCCCCGTAAGGACGTTTGGTCCGCCCGCGAATTAGCAGAGGCCTTTTCGAGGCTTGAAGGAACCACGCTAGAACGTGCGTTTCTCGTTATGGGGGGAGGAGGTCTCCGCCGCGAGGAAGCCATGGCCCTCGTCGCACCCAACGATTTCAACTTCGTAAAAGAGACGGACCATGATGGCAACGAGATACTTGTGTGCTATATAGACGTTTTGAAAGCGTTCACCAACGAAGATGGAATCAAAGACGAGAAACGCTACTCCCCATACACTGCAGCCATTATGCCGCCATTTTCCGAGCGGCTCGCAGAGCTCATGCCAGAAACCCCTGAACCCCTGGTCCCAAGCGCGCGACAGTTGAAGTTATCCGAAGACGATCCGCGAATGTTCCCTGGCTGCTCTAAGGCCTCGATGTATCCAAATTCCGCGGCCAATCTTTGGAAGGACTATTTCGAGGGTCCGCGTGAATCCGTGCGTACCTATAGGGGCAAGGTGACATCTATAAAGCAGATTCCAGCCGGTCCTCTACACGGTACGCGTTTCATAAACTTCAACAGCCTGCGACACACCCACGTGACAATCACGCTGCAGGGCGGGGCGAACGGCTCTGTCAGCGCCCGTGCGCACGGTCACGATGTGATGGTCGAATACAGCAACTACTTTTCCGACTACGGCACGGCCCTGGAAGCCGCCAAGTCTTTCACGTCCCAATTCGAAAAGGCTTCCTAGCCTTTTTACCCCTATAACCCGCCCTTTTAGCATCAGAAATCCCGTTCACGAACCCTAGAAATGAAGTTAAGTGGGGTTATAGGCCAAAACGTG
>DMNP01000312.1:2804-5875 GCA_003452695.1 Eggerthellaceae bacterium | reverse complement strand
GGGAAGGTCTTGTCCAGCATGACCATCTTGCCGCCGAGCGACGTCTCGCGCTCGACGATGGTCACCTGGTATCCCGCATCGGCAATGTCGAGCGCCGTCTGCATGCCGGCGATGCCGCCGCCGATGACCAGCGCGCGCTTATGCACGGGAATTTCGATGGAATGCAGCGGCTGCAGGCGCGCGACCTTGGCCACCGCCATCTTCACCAGGTCCTTTGCCTTCTCGGTGGCCACCTCGCGGTCCTTGTGCACCCACGAGCACTGCTCGCGGATGTTGGCCACTTCCAGCATGTAGGGGTTAACCGGCGTGTCTTCCAACAGCTTGCGCCACGTGGGCTCGTGCATGCGCGGCGAACATGCCGCCACGACCACGCGGTCGATGCCGCGGTCGATGATGGCCTGGCGCACGCCTTCCTGGCCGGGGTCGGAACACGTGTACTTGTTGGTTTCGACGTACACCACATCGGGAAGCGATCGCGCCATCTCGGCAACGGCCTCGACGTCGACAGTCCCCGCGATGTTGCTGCCGCAATAGCAAACGAAAACGCCTATCCTGCTCATCGTGCGTCCTCCTTCCCCTTGGTCGTGGGTTCGGCGCCCTTCTGGGTCGCCGCTTCCTTGGCGGCCTTCTCGGCTTTCTTGGCCGCTATCTTGGCGGCAATCTCGGCCTTCTTGCGTTCAGCCTCGGCGCGCTCGGCCATTTCCCTCTCCTCGAGCTCCAGCGCGTCAAGCTCGCGTTCGAGCAGCAGCGTCTCGGCTGGATGGAAGTGGATGTCGATGCCAACCTCTTCAATCGCTGCGCCGAAGGCAACGCCTATCAGTTCCGTGAAGTAGTAGCACGGGATGTCGAAGGGCTCCAGCCCACGCGCCACGCGGTCGCGGTTGATCTCTGCCTCGCGCATGTCCAGGTTCAGCATGCACAGCGGGCACGATGTGACGATGCAGTCCGCGCCGTTCACCGCTGCATCGGCGAAGATGCGCTCGATCATCGGGCGCGCCTGCTTGGGCACCGCCATCTGCTGGGCCGCGCCGCAGCATTCGGTCTTGAAGGCCCATTCGACCGGCTCGGCTCCGATAAGCTGCATGATGTCGTCCATGCTGTGCGGGTCCTCGGGGTCGTCGAACTGGCACACGTTCTCGGGACGCACCATGGCGCAGCCGTAGTAGCTGGCCACCTTCAGGCAACGCAGCTTGCGCACCACCTTGTCGGCGATGGCCGCACGCACCTCATCGGCAGCGAATGCTTCCAGCAAGCTGACGACGTCGGCTTTCGCCTCGTAGGGGCGGTCTATAAGGTCGCGGACCTGCTGCAAGTTCTCGTCGCTTTCGCGGGCGTACACGAGCGCCGTCTTCAGCGAGCGGTAGCAGCCCGCGCACGGCGCCACCACGTCCATACCGGGCAGCTCCTGTTCGGCGATGGCCAGGCTGCGCGCGGGCAGCGCCACGGCCAGCTCGGGACTGGTCAGCGCGGCCGCCGAGGTTCCACAACAATTCCAATCGGGAATCTCGTGCAGCTCGAGGCCGATGCGCTCGGCCACGTAGTCGGTGGATATGGTGAACGACTTGCCCGTGGACTGTGCGGAGCACCCGGGGAAGTAAGCGTACTTCATCATGCTATTCCTCACCGCCTTCCGCATCCGCCGCCGCGCGACGGGCCGCGTCGGCCGCCAGCGCACGGTCGATGACCGCCGCCACATCGGCGCGGCCCGCGGTGTTGTGCAGGGCCACGCCCACCATTCCGCGCTTCAGCATGCGCGTGGCGTTGCCCATGTCTTGCGTGAAATGGCCCGACTTCATGTTGTAGAACGCCGCCAGGTACTGCTCGTTGGACACGCCGTGGGCGCGGACGTTGGCGATGAACTCGTCGTCGAAGATGTCCGCCTCGCGCACAGGGCGCTTGCCCGCATGCTTCGAGGCCTGGCGCACGGCGCGCATGACCGAGCAGATGTCCACGTTCTGCGGACAGCGGCTCGAGCACACCACGCACTGCGCGCAAATCCACGGCGTCTTGGCGTCCAGCACCACCTCTGCCATGCCAAGCTGCAAATAGCGAATGACCTCGCGCGGCATAAGGTCCATGCCGTCGGCGAGAGGGCATCCCGCCGTGCACTTGCCGCATTGGTAGCAGTCCTTCAGATCCACTCCGGCTTCAGCGGCAATTGCCTCGCATGTGCGCATGTCGTTGTCGGAAATTCCCGACAGGTCTATGGCATGCATACGCCCGCCCCCTTTCCGGGAAACGCGCCGCAACGCCAAAAGCGCAAGCATCGCAGCCCGATCCCTGCTTCGATATGAATGTGTCTCCGAATGCTCTCTCTTCAAGTGCCTGCGAATAGGCACCCCATTTCATATTACCGATTGAAAAGGTCGGAGCGAGAAGCGCTCGATAAGCGACATAACTTCGTCATTTTGCACAAATATCTATATCTGAAATAATGCGTGCGAAACCCCTCTGATTGCGGTATGCCGACGGGCGAAACAGGGTGGTGGGCACCGCACTTCGCGGTGGACAAAGCCCGATGTCTCCAATGCGCTGGCGCGGAACGGGCAACAGGCTCCCCGTTCCAGCTGGCTACTGCCGATTGAAGTAGTCCACGCCACCTGGATTGAAATAGGTGCGCAGGTAACCGTCTGTCGAAACGATGACCAGCTCGTCGGTGGCTTGCAGATAGTACACATCGTCGCCATCCTCGGCCTGCTTCTTGTGCAACGCCGCTGGATTGGCCACGACAGCGTTGGCCCCAGCCACGTACTCTTGGGCGCTCGCATACCCCATTTCCTTGCCATGTTTGTCGTAGTGGCTGTTCATAAGGCTGCTAGAGCGAAACTCATACGCATTCGCCGAAACCTGCTGCCCCGACTGGGCGGCCGCAGGCGCGCTTGCGACTGAAGAGGGGGCGCTTGAAGGCTGGCCCGTGCCGGCATCGGGCGCGATGACGCCGATGCCCACTGCGGCGGCGATTACGACGGCCGCCACCGCGCCGATTATCCTGCTCGGAACGCCCTTGCCCCCCTGCCTGGAAGCTGAGGGCCGCCCATTGCCCGAAGAGCCGCCGTGGCTGCCGGCGGCTG
>DMNP01000312.1:0-2735 GCA_003452695.1 Eggerthellaceae bacterium | reverse complement strand
CCCGCGCCGTGCGCTGCGCCGCCCGCCATGCTGCTCGTCACGTTGCCTGCTGTGCCAGCAGCATTTCCTGCTGCACCGGCAGCAGCATTGCCTTCCCCACGCTTCGCGTTATCAGAGCCCGTGCGCCCGTCGTCTCTCTTCTTGCGATTGGCCGCACGGCAATCCTCGCAGCGCTTGGGCAGCTGCATCCCCTTGGATTGGTACCATTCGATTTCCGAATCCTCTAGCTCGAATTCCCTGCCGCACTGCTTGCACGTACGTCTCATGTCCGCCTCCACTGGATGACCCGCCTCGCACCGTATCGATAGCCCCCAGTCTATACCAACTTTTCACGGCCATGCCAGCGGCGGTAGCACCCGTCCCCTTTAATGCAGCTCGTCAAGCACCTAAACGGTTTCATCCCGCGCGTCGTTTTGATACAGTTTGAACGAACCATTGTTGGAAGCACAATCGAGGACTCGTATCGGAGGGGCATATGGAACCGTTCAGCGTGGCGAACTTCGCCGAGGTAACTTCCACGAACGATCAGGTGAAGAAGGCCCTGAAGGCACACGCCAACGAAGGCTATGTGTGCAGGGCCGCCAAGCAGACCGGCGGCTATGGCCGCCAGGGCAGGTATTGGACAAGCCCCGAAGGCGGGCTGTACCAATCGGTGCTGTTGCGACCGAAATGCGAGCTGGCAAAGCTGCCCACGCTGGGTTTCGTCATGGCGCTTGCCATACGCGCCGCGCTTGTCCGGCTGGCAGCGCGCTCCGAGAACGCCGTGCTGGTGAAATGGCCCAACGACCTGATGGTGGGCGACAAGAAGATTGCCGGCATTTCCATGGAGGCAACGGCGGGCGGCGTGTGCATCGGCATGGGCGTGAACGTGTTTCGCCCTGCGAACGCCGATTCGCTGCTGTCCGATTCGAAGTACCGCCCCGCGTTCTTCGCGGACATGGCCGTGGGTCACACGGACATGGGCAGCATCGCCTTCGGCAGCGGCTATTCGTTTTCGAACCAGGCCGAGGCCATCGCGGCCGTTGGCGACGCCATACTGTCGTCGTTTGCCCAATGCTATCCCGTATGGCTGGAAAATGGCTTCGACCCGTTCGTGAAGGAATACGAATCGTGCAGCTACCTGCAGGGCAAGCGCGTGAGGATGCAGCTGCTGAACGGCGATGTTATCGTAGAAGGCACGGTCGTCGGCATCGACCGGGCCACGGCCTGCCTGCTCGTGGACGACGGAACCCAGGTGCGCCCGGTGAACAGCGGCGAGGCGCACATCCTGTAGCCAGCAATCGATGCTTTGCCCCGAAGCCACTGCATCAATCGCCGGTCACGGCTGTGCCAGCGCGCGGGGCAAAGAGTGGGTCCTGCATCATCCTAGCGCGAGGGCACGGCACGGATGACGGTGCGCGCCACGGCGGTGGCGGCGACGATTTTCACGATATCGACCACGACGAACGGCGCGACGGTAACCACGAACGATTCCGCAGGGCCCACGCCCGCCACGAACATGAACTGGAACCAGCCGCAAACATATGCGATGGCCGTGAACGCCAAGCCGCAAAGCACGCCCACGGCAAAGTTGTCGATGCCGCGCTTGCGGAACAGCGAAAGCAATGCAGCCGCAACGGACACGCCGATCAGATAGCCCCAGAGAAACCCGCCGGTCGGGCCCATCAGGACCCCGATGCCGCCCCTCATCCCGGAAAACACCGGCACGCCGATAGCCCCCAGGACAAGATAGCCGGCAATGGCACCGATGGCCTGCTTGGGAGACAGCACCAAGATGGCAAACGTGACGGCGAACATCTGCAGCGTGAAGGGAATCGGCCCGATGGGCACGGTTATCCAAGCCGACACGGCTATAATCGCGATGCTCAGCGCCGTGAAGGCAATCGACCTCGTGCGCGATTCCGTGTGCGTCAGTGGTTGAATGGGCGTGGAAGTTGGTTCGGCCGTTCTCATGTGCAAAGCTCCGTTCTACCGTTCTCTTGAACGGCAGCGCCTAGTGTACCCCGTGCACGCGGGTCGGACAGCCAAAACCACAGGTTCAGGATATGCGCACGGCCTTGCCGTATTCCGGATGCGCATCGGCCAGGCTCGTGCCGTCTGCAAACACGAAGTTCGGGCGCAGCTCCGCCAGGGGCTCCACCACGAAATAGCGCTCGAGCGCACGGGGATGCGGCAGCGTCAGCACTTCCGTATCGGCGGTGTACATCTGGTAATCCACGATGTCCAGGTCGCAGGTGCGCGGGCCGTTCTCGAAATGCCTCACCCGTCCCAGGCCGTTTTCCACGGCATGCAGGTAGTCAAGCAATTCCAGGGGCGGCACGCCGCAGCGCACCAGTGCGATTGCGTTCACGAACTCGTCCTGGTCCTCGTAGTAGGCGGGTTCGCTGGCATAGAAGCTGGAAATGTCGACGATCTGGGAATCGGGCAGCGTGCAGAGCTGGCTTATGGCTTGGTTCATCTGGGCAATCTTGGCTTCGCGTTCCTCTCCTTGCCCCGCCACCAGCGCAACGTTGCACCCGAGCGCCACCACCACGAGCGGCCGCAGGTCGCGCAGGGCCCGCACCGTGGCCGCCACATTGTGCGTGCGCACCACCGTTGCACCCAGCTCGCAGGCCATCAGGGCCTCGGCAGCCGATGCCTCGTCGCGTTGCGAAGCCTGGTCTATATGGTACGCCCAGCCGATGAACCCCTTGCGCGAGACGGCGCACATAACCGGATAGCCCAGCCGCGCGAAT
>DMNP01000387.1:1898-3229 GCA_003452695.1 Eggerthellaceae bacterium | reverse complement strand
CCGCCTCCATGAGTCGTGGCGATACGCGGCGTTCTCTTACGAGGTTGGCGCCCGCATACGATTCAACCTGACATGCGACAACGACACGCACGGCAAATGACTCCCGCACAGCACCCCGTGTATCAGGGGGACGATTTTCTTCACACAACCGCGCCGTCGTCAAAGGAACGCACCCATATCGTGAGCGTGTCAAGGGAAACGTCTCCCTGACACACGCTGACGATTCGGAAACGGGGTGGTGAACGGCAACGCCCCAGGGGGTATAGTGAACGGAACGTGCGAAAGGAGAACGCCATGCAAATTAAATATTTCCAAACGGCGTGGAACGACATCAAGAATTCGCCGGGCTGGTTCGGAAAGCTCTGCCTGCTGGCGCTGTTGAACCTTATCCCCATTTTCGGGCAGATGGTAACGTTGGGCTATCTGTACGGTTGGGCCCGCGAGATTTCCTGGGGAACGCATGCGCCGCTGCCCAAGCGCATCTTCGACAACAGCGATGGCAAGTTCTGGCGACGCGGCTGGTTCGCACTTGTAATCGGCATCGTCTTCGCCATCGCGCCGGCCATCATCATGGGCATCGGCAACCAGATGCAAACCGTAGCTTTGCAGGCGGTCATCAATTCGCCGCGCGGCATGGGCGGCAACCCTGCGCTCGGCGGATTCGGGTCGCTGCTGTATCTGGTGGGTTTGGTTGGAACCTTGTTGCTGATGATGCTGGCATGGGTGGGCAGGATGCGCTCGTCCATATACGATCGCCTTTCGGCGGGTTTCCAGCTTGGCAAGATCTGGAAGATGTTCCGCCACGACACGGGCGGCATCATGCGCATCTTCGGCATGTACTTGCTGGTTGGACTTATCGTGGGCATCGTCTTGGGCATCATCGTGTCTATGTTGCTCGTAATCGTCTTCATGATCGGCGCCGCAGGCATGGCAGCCACGGGAATGACCGCAGATTCGCTACGCAACATGAACGATATGCAAAGCATGCTGCTGGCAATACGGATTTTCGCATCGGCAGGCGTCTTCGGCTTCATCGTGATAATGGCATGCATCTGGATATCGGTCCTTGCGTCGCTGTTCGTGGATATGCTGGCAGTACGCGCCCTGGGCTACTGGACCATGCAGTTCGACGTGCCCCGCTGGCGCGGCCAGGACGAACCGATGCCCTTCGAAACGCAGCCCGCGGCACCTGCCGCCGCGCAGCCCATGCCGCCCGTTGCCGCCCCCATTGCGCAGCAACCGCCCGTCAACACCCCGTTCGATGCTTCGCAGCAAGGCGCCGCACAGCCGACTGAAGGCGTGGCGCCTGCCACTGCGCAGCCGTTCGAAAG
>DMNP01000387.1:0-1805 GCA_003452695.1 Eggerthellaceae bacterium | reverse complement strand
CGAAAGCGTGGCTTCTGCCACTGCGGAGCCGTTCGAAGGCGCCGCGCTTGCTAGTGCGCAGCCGCTCGAGAATACGGCTCCCGCTGCCGCGCAGGCATTCGGAGCTACGAAACCCGCTGCCACCCAGCCATACGGTTTCGAGGGCACAGCCCCCGCCACCCCACAGGAAGGCAACGCGCAACCGATGGGCGGCACGAAGGCCCAGACGGTGCAACCCTTCGCAGGGACAATCGACCAAGCCGTTCAAGCCACCGACGCAGGTCCCGCGCCTCTGGCCGAAACGCAAACGCCCGACCCTCAAGGCCCGCCTCCGAGAGAAGCCGACGGGTCCGAACCCCTAGGGAAGCAGTAAACAAATCATTCCGGTCCAGAAGCGCTGAGGCGCGCCCTCTGAAAGCTCAGCCTTATCGACGCAGACCACTGCGCCTTCTTCGGCTTCGTATCCAGGGGCGTGCCTCAGCGTTTCTGGGCTCGAAAGCGTTTATCCATCGCTTCCTCCCAAGGGAAACGGTAGACCGCATCGCAGACCGCATCGCAATACCTGGCGCCGTCGGGGACGCGCCCCTTCCTTCAAAATAGGCGATGGGCCACGAGCTTCGCTGCGTGGCCCATCGTGTGGTGCGTTATGCTTCCACTTCCACCGTTTCGTCAGATTCGCTGGAAGCTGGGGAATTGCCCGAGGCGCCCGCCGATGCGCCTGAAGCGCCTGCGGAGCCCGAAGCCCCCGAAGCAGGTGAAGCGCCACTCGCCGACTCCGGCTGCGAAGCCGCCGACGCAGCAGATGCCGAAGACGAAGGCGAGGAAGACGACGCCGAAGCGCCCGCATCGTCCGCGGTCGTCGCAGACGCCCCCTTCTTCGACAGTATCTCGCTTACCGTGCACGTGGGATCGTTTTCCACGAAGGAGAACGCTATCTCGTCTCCCACGGCGTAGCCCACGATGGGCAGATTGCCCGGCAACACGAAGTCGTAGATGGCGTCGTCGCCGACGAGCGTTACGTAGAAGTGCGTATTGCCCTCTATCACCGCCTGCGCCATCGTGCGAATGGTGCCTTCCGTCTCTCCATACGTGCTGGAATCGCTTACATCCGCTGCCGTCAGCGCGCCGTTGGTGGCAAGCAGGGCCTCGTAGGACTTCTGGCATTCGGCCACCGTGTCGCCCACCGCCACGTTCTGATAGCGCTGGATGTCGATCATCGCAAACTTCTTCACCAGGCCCGCACCGTCCTTCAGCGCCATGAAATAGGTCGGCTGGTTCGAAACGTTAATCAGCAACGGGAACGTGGACACGTAGCGCAAGTTCTGCACCTGGCCTTCGGCCGATTCCATGGCCGAAGCTTCGGTGGCGCCCGCCACGGCGTAGTAATGCGACTCGGCCGTACGCTGGTCTACCAGCACGAAGCCCACGATGGAATTGTCCGCCGTGGCAGACGTTACGCCGGTGTACACCCACACGTCGTCGTCCTTGGCGATGTAGTTGTATCCCAGCGTGCCGTCGGTACCGGGCGTGGTCTGCACGACGCCCGACTGGCCGAGCCACGAGTTGAACCAACCCTGCTGATACCTGCCCGACCAGTTGTACTGGCGAATGAGCAGGTCGGCTGGATACACGCGGTCCACCCATTGCGGCACGTCCTCGACGGCCAGCTCTTCGCATTCGCCGGTCGACGCATTGCAGAGCACCACGCGGTTAATCGTCTCGCCGCCGAACAGACCGATGGTGTATTGGCGCACCGGGCAAATCCACCACGCCTGGCCGTCCTCGTCTATCTCGAAAGACTTCTCGTCGAAGATGTAGAACGGGTA
>DMNP01000020.1 GCA_003452695.1 Eggerthellaceae bacterium | reverse complement strand
CCCCATGCCCGGGGCGGGCCTCCTGGCCAGGCCGCGGGCGGTGGCGCGTCGACTAGGCGAGGATGATTGCGCTTCGCGGGGGCAGCGCTACGTTCAGCATGCCGTCTCGCACCGTGCCGATCGCCTGACGAGACAGGTCGGCCGCGCGGACGAACCCCTCCTCGCAGGTCTGCAGCACGATTTGCACCTTCCGCCCGTCTTGCATGCCCAGTTCGCGCAGGCGAAGGGGAATGACCTGCTCTTCGTCGGCATTGTTGCATGCCACGGCCACGCGGTCGTGGGCCAGGAAGCGCCCGAAGGCAATCCACCCCGTTCCGCCGCCCAGCAGCACGAACGACCCGCTGCGCAGCGAGGGATGTTCGCGGCGAATCTGCGCGAGCTGGCGATGCAGGCCGATAAGGCCTTTGTCTTCGGCGCCCCAGGGATACGTGCGACGGCAATCGGGATCGGTCCAACCGACTTGCCCCGCTTCGTCTCCGTAATAGATGGTGGGGGCTCCGGGCCAGGTCATCTGCACGACGACGGCCTCGCGCATCACGCGTTTGTCCACGCCTTCGGCCGCCGCAGCCGGTCCAGCCGTGCCCGTGCGGCCGACCATGCGGTTCGTGCGTGTAAGAAAACGCGAATGGTCGTGGTTCGACAGCTCGTTCATGGCACAGAGCAGCTGGCCCCATCCGAAGCGGGCCATCCGCTTGCGCATGGTCCTGCAAAATTCGGCGCCGTCTTGGTACAACGCGTCGTTGCGGTCGTCGCTGTGCTTTTCCATGCCCGTAAGGAAATAGGAAAGGGGGTCCATGAAGGCATCGTAGTTCATGACCGTGTCCCACTGGTCGCCTTGCAGCCACGGCGCCGGGTTGCCGTAATGCTCGGCTATGATGACCAGCTCGGGATTCACCTGTTTCAGCTCATGGCGGAAGCGCCGCCAGAACGCATGGTTGAAGGTGTCGCTGTGCCCCACGTCGGCGGCAACGTCCAGCCGCCAGCCGTCTATGGAATACGGGGGCAGCGCCCAGCGGCGCGCGATGCCGATGATGCAATCGCACAGCTCTTCGGAATGCTCGTAGTTCAGCTTGGGCAACGTAGGGAAATCCCACCAGGCTTCGTATTCGGTCGTGGAGCCGTCCCGGAAGCTGAAGTAGTTGCGGAATGGGCTGTCGGCGTTTCCATACGCACCCGGCCTGGCGGTCCCCACGCGCTGGTAAACGCCTTCGCGATCCATCCACGCATTGAACGACCCGCTGTGGTTGAACACGCCGTCCAAGATGATGCGCATGCCGCGGCGGTGTATTTCCCGGCACAGCTCGGCGAAGTAGTCGTCGCTGGCTTCCAGATTGCGCCGCGATGTGGTCCTGCGCACGTATTGCAGGGCATTGCCGTTGTTCAACGACCCTTCTTCCAGGGAATGATCCACGTCGTCGCAGATAACCGCCAGATGCGGGTCCACATGGCCGAAGTGCTGGGTGTCGTATTTGTGAGACGAGGGCGATATGAAGATGGGGTTCAGGTACACGGCTTCGACGCCCAGCGACTGCAGGTAATCCAACTTCGACATAACGCCCTGCAAATCGCCACCGTAGAAGCAGCGGTAGTCGTCGGAAGCGGGGGGCGCGTCCCATTGGGCGACATGTCTTACATGCGCTCCTTCGTAGGCGTACTCCCCGTCCAGCACGTCGTTTTCCGGATTCCCGTTGGCGAAGCGGTCGGGGAAAATCTGGTACTGCACCGCGCCCTGGGCCCATGCGGGCACCCCGTGCCCGGGCACGATGCCAAAGCCCTGGTCGCGCAGTTGCGGGTCGTCCGCCCAATGTGCGCCGTCCCTTTGAAGGACCACGTCGGAGCCCGCATAGTGCACGAGATAGCGGTAGTGCAACGTTTCCAAGCCGCACGCAAAGCCCGCCTCGAACCACGCGAACAGGTCGTCTTCGCAGGCTTTAGCCATGGCTATGCGCGAAGGAGGGTTGCCGACGAGCACTTCGGCCTGCACGTCGAACTCGCGCTCCACGCGCAAGCGCACCTTCACGCGCTGGCCGGGGGCCGGCGCGCAGGGAGACAGAAACGATTCGCTCTCGTCGCTGTGCAGGGCGCGCAGAATGCGCCCGTCGCGCTTGCCGGCGCCGTCTTCGGCGCGTTCGGCTTCGGTCTGTATTCTCCGATCGTCGTTCATGGTTCGAACACATGCACCTTTATGCGAGCCCCATTTAGGCGGGAAGCTGCAGGACGAGCGATTCGTACGGCCGCAAGTCGAACGTCACGCGATATTCCCGCCCGTCGCATTCGTCTTGCACGGCCACAAGGTCGATCGGGCCGCCGATTTCCTCGGGACCGCCTCCCCCGGGCAATGTGTCGTAGGTGCTGAACACCCGACGGTACGCCCCGGGCAGCGGCGCACCGCATGCATAGCCGTCTATGCGCATGGGCGAGAAATTGCAGATGACGAGCAGCGCCCCATCGTAATTCCACGGGTTGCGCCGGATATAGCTGATGGTGTTGCGCCAGAAGTCGTTGCGATTCACCCATTCGAAGGTGGAGGGGTCGCGCGAATCGGAGTACAGCACGGGATATTCTTTGTACAGGGCAAGCAGCTTGCGCACGGTAAGCATGATGTCGCGATGGCCGAAATCGTCCGCAAGATGCCAGTCGATGCTCTCGGCAACGACCCATTCGCGGTTCTGCGCGAAGTCCTGCCCCATGAACAGCAGCTTCTTGCCCGGATGGCATATCTGATGCGTGAACAGCGTTTTCAGGCAGCCGTATTTCTCTTCGACGCCGCCAGGCGATTTCTCCACCAGCGATTTCTTCCCGTACACCACCTCGTCGTGCGACAGCACCAGCACGAAGTTCTCCGAAAACGCGTAGTCGATGGTGTGCACGAGCTGCTCGTGGTGGTATTGGCGATACACCGGGTCCAGCTCCAAATAGGACAGCGTGTCGTTCATCCAGCCCATGTTCCATTTCAGCGCGAATCCCAGGGCGTTGCCCTCTTCGGTGGACGTGATGCCCCATTCGGTGGATGAGTCCTCGCCGATGAGATAGCCGTTCGTGCGCTCGCGCACCGCTGTGTTCAGCTGGCGCAGGAAATCCATGCCTTCCAGGTTCAGGTATCCGCCATAGCGATTGGGGCGCCATTCGCTGCGGCTGTAGTTGGCGTATATCATGGCCGCCACGGCATCGACCCGCAGGGCATCCACGTGGAATTCGCGAATCCAGTAGAACGCGCTGGAAATGAGGAACGAGCGGACCTCGGGCTTGCCGTGGTCGAAGGCCATCGTGCCCCATTCGGGGAATTCGGCGCGAAGCGGGTCTTCGGATTCGTACTGGGGCGTGCCATCGAAGTAGGCCAGCCCGAATTCGTCTTTGGGATAGTGGGCGGGCACCCAGTCCAGGATGACCCCGATGCCATTGCGGTGCATCGTGTCCACGAAATAGCGGAAATCGTCGGGAGTGCCATAGCGGCTGGTCGGGGCAAAGTAGCCAGTAACCTGATACCCCCAGGACAAATCGAAGGGATATTCGCAGATGCCCATAAGCTCCACGTGCGTGTATCCCATGTAGTTCACATATTCGCTCAGCTGCTCCGCCAGTTCGCGATAGTTCAGGTAGCCGTCTTCGTCCCACGAGCCCTTGAAGCCCTTCTTCCACGATCCCAGGTGCACTTCGTAGATGGCCATGGGCTTTTCCAAGACGGTTCCGTTGTCGCACGCAGCCTGATAGTCTGCATCCCCCCACTCGTAGCCGTCTAGCGAACACACGATGGACGCGTTGGCAGGACGCAGCTCGCTGCGGAACGCATAGGGGTCTGCTTTGTACCTGCGAACGCCGTCGGCGCCTACCACGACGTAGCGATACGCATCGCCGTCTTGGACATGCGGAATGAACACCTGCCAGATGCCCGTTCCCACGCGGTGCATGGGATATTCGTTGTTCCAGCCAGTTTTCGCCGAGATGACGGCAACATGCTGGGCGTGGGGCGCCCACACTGCAAAGCGCGTGCCTTCCAGGCCGAATTCGCACGAGGGATGCGCGCCGAACACACGATACGATTCGTAGTCCGTGCCGTCGTGAAACAGGTAATCGTCGAAATCCGCGAAAGCTCCCATGGAGCCCCCTCTCTCCGTTTCAATAGCGGAATAAGGCCACCGAGCCGCAGCGCGGGGCCCTCCCCTTGTTCGCCTGCACTCCGTGGAATCGTCGATGCGCCCGCAAGCGCATCCTCGGACGCGTCGGCTTGCAGGCGCTGTTCTTCAAATAGCAATGGAACATTGTTGCACATGCCCGGCATCGTCCGCCCCGCGAAGCAGGCAGCTGCACGGAAACCCACAACAATCCACACGAAACGGCGCCGGGGCAAGCGAAACCGCTTGCCCCGGCGCCTGGCGTTTGGCATTTGCGCGCGCAGGTGGCGCGACTTACACGTAGCGGACGGCGGTGCCGTACGCCAGCATTTCTTGGGTGCCCTCCATAACCGAAGAACCGGCATAGCGCGCGCAGATAATGGCGTTCGCGCCCATCGCCTCGGCTTCGGCGACCATGCGCTGCTCGGCGATGTCGCGACCTTCGTTCATCATCTGGGTATAGCTTTTAATCTCGCCACCGGCAATGTTCTTGAAACCCGCCATGATATCGCGTCCGATGTTTTTCGACGTGACCACATTTCCACGCACGAGGCCGAGTAGTTCAACCTGCTTGCCAGGGATGACGTCGCATGTAGTAACCAGCATTGTCGCTCCTTTCGACGATAGGCTCCGATAGTCCCAGCATACCACACCGCTGCCCGATAGCGCATGATGTCATAGTTTCGTTTCGTGTGTCAGGGGGACGTTACTGCCCACAATGAATACAGGTGCCAGGCACCCGTATTCATTGGGGATGTGTGTCAGGCCGGGGGAGGTAAGCCTCCTGATGTCTGTTCGGAGCTGCATGTCGCTAACCGTTGATGGCATAGACTATTTACTGTATATTACCTATCAGGCGTCATGAGTTTTCTTGAGACGTTATTTGTACTGAAATCAGGTGATTTACGATAAAATCCTGGACTGTTATGGGCGGTTTACCATGAAAGAAATACGCATTGCCATCGAACACGCCCTGCAAAACAGCCGGATTCGCAAACGCTACAGAAGCACGCTCGCCATCGCATGCGTTGTCACCCTTTCCCTTGCGCTCGTGGCCTTCGGCCAGCCGGCTGCAACGGTCGAGAACGACCCCGATGCCCTCCGGTCGGCGGGCATAGTGGTTGGCCAGCCGGATACGCGAAGCGCCCGCATGCCAAATCCGACGACCAGTTCCGTTCAGGGCACGGCAGACAGCGTGCAGGAACCCCAAAATGCAACCGCGAACCTCGCCGACGACGAGAAGCCGCAAAACATGCCGAGGATGCTGGCAAGCCCGAGGGGACTGCAGGCTCCATCGCTCGCCACGCAAGACGCCCCCGTGGCGTCGGGCACGCTTTCCAGCGGCCACACGTGGTCCATCGAGGGCAATGAAACGGACGGCTTCACGCTGACCATAGAAGGCGAGGGCAGCATGCCCTCTTCGCTGTATTCCAACTGCCCCTGGGCCCAATGGGAAGCAAACATTACCGAAGCGCACATCGGCGAAGGCGTGACCAGCCTTTCGTCGTACCTGTTCGCCTACGACTGCAAGCGCCTGGAGCGCGTTTCGCTTCCGGGCACGGTGGAAACGTTTGGATCGTATGCGTTTCGGGAGTGTCCGAAGCTGAAAAGCGTGAATGCCCCCGCCTCGCTGAAAACCATCGAATACGGCGCGTTCTACGACTGTATCCTGCTGGAAAGCTTCGACTTTCCCGATGGCCTGGAATCCATCGAATCCTATGCATTCCAGCACTGCGAATCGCTTAAGCAGGCAATTCTTCCCGACAGCGTTACCTGGATAGGCGCTTCGGCGTTCACGTCCTGCTATGCGCTCGAAACTGCCCGCTTGCCACAGGGCATTGCGCGCATCCCAAACAGCATGTTCAGCAACTGTTCGGCCCTCGGCGCAATCGACATCCCCGACAGCGTTACGGCAATTGGGACTTCGGCCTTTTCCGTGTGCTCCAACCTGTCCGAGGTGAACATGTCGGCAAACGTGACCTCGATAGAAAGCTCCGCCTTCACCAGATGCTCTTCGCTTACCGAAATGCCCCTTTCACCCGTTCTTCAGTCCCTGGGAAGCGGAGCGTTTTCCAGTTGCGGCTTCACCGAGGTCGTGGTCCCGGAAAGCGTTACGTCTATGGACACAGGCGTGTTTTCCGGCTGTGAGCTGCTCGAACGCGCCACCCTGCCGAGCAGCATTGCCACGATCCCCGACTACACCTTCAACAAATGCCCCGAGCTGGTAAGCGTCGATTATCCCGGCAACATCACCTCGGTCGGCAACTATGCGTTCTCCGAATGCAAGAAGCTGGCGTCTTTCGATTTCCCCAGCACGCTGCAGACCATCGGCAACTACGCATTCAGAGAATGCCCCCTGCAAACAATCGACCTGCCCGATGGCCTGACGAGAATCGGTCGAGAGGCGTTCCGCGGCAACCGTTCTGTGACCAGCATCGACCTGCCCGATAGCATAACCTCCATCGGCGAGAGCACATTCGAAGAATGCTCGAATTTGCAACACCTGAAATTGCCGCGCTTCTTGGAAGAGATACCGAACCGGATGTGCTACGGATGGACGAACCTGCACATATCCGCATGGCCCCAGACGCTGAAATCCATCGGCGATTCGGCGTTCAGCAACTGCTATCTTAGCGACATCAGCCTGCCCGATACGGTGGAATCCATCGGCAAGAACGCGTTCAGCACGACGAACCGCCCGCACGTTTCCAGCATTACCATACCGAAGGCAACGACGTCCATCGGGTCGTACGCGCTGTATCTGAACGACGAGATACGCCTCGAGGCCGTCGAGCTGCGCAAGATAGCCGAAAACGCCGTTGGCTATGCGGAAAACGTGCGGATTGTCGTGGCCGACTCGGTGAAGGTGCTGTCGAGGGAATTCCTGACGGCCGCCTCGGCGAAGCGCATCGGCAAGCTGGTGTTCGAGGGCGAAAGCGTGCTTGAAATCGACGACCTGGCCAGCCTGACCAACCTGCCGGACGACCTGAACACGATAATCCGGCAAGGCACCTACTACGTGGATCCGCACGGGGCGCTGTACCGCCTGGAGGACGACGGCGCGCAGCTCGCGTACGTTCCGGAGGGCGTGACAGGCTATACCGTGCCAGCCAACGTGCCGGCAAGCGAGGAAGGCGGCGACACACTGCCCGTAGTCGGCATAGGCGCCAACGCCCTTAAAAACGCGAAGGACCTGCACGAGATAGACTTCGCGGACCCCGGCGCGATTGCGCGGATCGATTCGTACGCCATGGCGAACCGCCCTTCGCTTGCAAGCGTGAACGGCCAAACGACCACGGACGGCGCCTTGGCAAGCTTCCCGAACGCGACAACGGTGGGCATGCTGCCGTTCACGAACACGGGCCTGCAGGAATCGGCCGACCCCCGCCAGACGAAGGACGCCATCCGCGTCGTGTCGGGCATGGAGCTGAGCATCCAGACCGATGCGGGCAGCAATTTCCCCGCGCCATCGGACGACAGCGAACCCTACCGCTATCTGACCGGCGAATACCCGCAGGTGTCCGTAACGCTTTCGAACCCCGACAACACAGCCGACAAGGCATCGCGCGTGTATGTGCGCTTCGAGAACAACGAGGGCTCCGTTACGAACTTCGAGCCGCGCACCGAACCGTATAACCTGGCCAACCAGGATGGAACGCACACCTATCCGATAACCTTCCACGCCACCGACGACCCGTGCGTCTTCTATTTCGACATACCGCGCGTGGTCGGCGCGGCTCTGCAGTTCAACATCGTGGCGGGATACCCCTCCCCCTTGTCGAG
>DMNP01000308.1 GCA_003452695.1 Eggerthellaceae bacterium | reverse complement strand
CATGATGGGGCACAACATCAGGAAGATCGCCGGAGCGGCCGCGAATCCCGCATCCGCCGCCGCAATCGCATAGGCGACTTGCGCCCGATCTCCCGCCGACGACAAGAAGAAGGATGAGAACCGTTCGGCTCTCACCCTTCTTTATCAGAGGCTTTTGTTACAGCCCCTCGGGCTAGGCGTCCCCTTCGCTTGCGTCGGCGAGCAGCCAGCGCGACACGCGCCGCACGTCGTCTGCCGCCTGGTCGAGCACCTGCGCCGCCATCGCGCAGATCTCGGAGCCGTCGAGCGCCGCTTCGAGCGAGAGCGCCCGCGCGCACCCGCCGATGTTGACAACCGCGTCATCGAGCGCGTCGACGGCCGCCACCGCGGAGTCGATTTCTCCCATGCGGACCACCTCCTTCCCTCGGGAGAAGGTTGGCGCTTGCGCGAGTTGGCCTGGCGTTTGGTAGAGCACATGGTCTTCGTCGGAAACGGAGAAAGATGTTGCGCAACATTTCGGGAGGAAGGGCGCCTAAGATGGGGAGTAAAATCGACGGTGAGGGCAAATCGCCCGCGATTTCGCAGAGAAGATAAGAGAAGCAGGGGTGGAATCATGGAGGAGAAGACGACGAAGAGGAGGGTGGCCGTTGCTTTGGCGGCGATGCTTGCGTGCTTGATAGTCGTCTCGCCTGCGACCGCGCTGGCAGCGGGCGGTGACGTGCTTGCCGGCGGTGCGGCTGCGTCGCAAGCCGTGCCAGCCGCGGCGCCTCAGGTGGCGCCTTCTGCGGATGGCTCGCTGCTCGTATCTGCCGCAACGGGCTCGGCGTCGCTTACGAGCGGGCTGTTCGCGCAGCAAGCTCCCGAATCCTACGACTATGCAGTGACTCCCATTCTTTCCCCGTTCAACTGGGCGGTTTACGTAAAGACGGATAATCTCGACCCGAGCAGCTTCCGCTTGGTGGACACGTCGAGCACGTTGCCCAGCGAGGAATCGCCCGAGAAAGGCGTGTACAAACTGCTCGATCGTCGTTATCTGGATGTAGCTTATGACAGCGCCACGTCGTACCGCGTGAACGGGGGCTACATCTTCTACAACGCCAATTGCGATGCCGATGGCGGCTCGCTCATGCTGCAGGTGAAGTCGAGCGACGGGTCGTGGGAGGACACGCCGGTGCAGGTGTCGTGCCCCCGGCTGACGAACGCAATGCACTATTTGCTCGAAACCTACGCCGATTCCGCGACGGGCGTTCAAGGGAAGTTGCGCGCCATCCAGGAGGCCCTCGACCAAATTGCCGTTTATCCACGCACCGTTTACGACATGAATAGCCCCAACGAGAGCGCGCCTTATCCCCGGCTCGCATCGTCGCCCTACAGGGAGATCGGCCTAAATCCCCACTACGACATGTATTTGGCGAGCCGCCAGGGCTTGTTCGTGAGCGCGCTGTATCCTTACGTGCTTGATTCGCTGGGCTTTCCCAGCGCGATGGCGTCATGCGCCTACATGCTCGACCCGAATTGCTCAGTTTCGCGCGACCCAGACAACCATGCATACATTGCGGTGGCGGCCGGAGGGTCGTCGGGGGTTTATGGCGGGGCCGGCGCGGGGAGCTTCGGCCCCATTTACAGCAAGTTCGCGACGTGTGATTTCCGCTTTGACGGGTCGGATGGCGATCTGGGGACATCTTTGACCATCGAAGAGGCGTACACCCGCTATATGCGGTATGTATCCGACTCGAATCAGGAGATGGGCGAGTACTACGATCAGGTGCGAGGCGAGCAATTTCGGGCACTCATCGGAAACGGCAGCTGGATTCGCATTGCTACGGAAGGGCGCTCTCAGGCGGGGATGCCCTACGCCTATATAACGAAGAACGAGCATAGCACGGTTGGCGAGGTGTCCGATGCGTGGGTAGACGGGCGCTACGTCAACGCGAACGAGCGCTTCTTGCCCGGGGAAGTGCTCGAAAACCACCTGGATTCGCGAATCATCGTGCGCGATGTCGAGTTCATCGAGCCAGATGGAGCCGTCCTGGTCGCCGGCCTCTCGTACTGGGGCGTTTCGGGAACATGGCACCGGTTCGTTCCGACTGGCTATTCCCTGAAGAACGACGGCGCGTATCCGGAGACGATCTCGCTCGCTGAGGCCAAGCAAATGGGGTTCGATGCGAATACCAACCGCATCCCCGAAGGCGGGCTGGTCTTCAATGGACAGAAACCTGCCGGAACGCCGTTTTCGACCGTTTATGTGGAAGGCGTTTCGCTTCCCCAGACCATGACGTTCGAGGAGGGCGATTGGGGGCCGATTTCCGCGACGATCACCCCAGCCAACGCGGACATCCAAAACGTCATATGGAAGTCAAGCAACGAGGGCGTCATATGGATTAGCGGAGGGAATGCGTACGCGGACCGTCCCGGCACGGCGACGCTGACGGCCACGACGGTCGATGGCGGTTATGTGGCAACGTGCGAGGTGACGGTCAAGGAGCGCTCGTATGATGTCGGCGACCCGGATGATTGGTCGGGCCGTGACGGAGGAGGATCGGATGGCCGGTCAGGTTACGCCGACGCCTCCGAGGAGAGCGGCGGAGCTCGCGACGGCGCCCATGGCTCGTCGGCCGGCAAGGCGAAAGGAAGTCCAGGCTCGCGCGAAAGCGGCGGAAGGGTCGGCTACGCAAAGAAAGCGAACCCGATGACTGCGAAGGCGAAGAAGAAAACGTTAAGCGTCGGCGCTTCGAAAGTGCAATCCAAGAACCATTCCATTGCGAAGAAGAAAGCTTTCAAGGTGACGAAGGCTAAAGGCGCCGTCACGTTCAAGGTCGTGAAATACGACAAGAAGGCGGGGAAGCGGTTGCGCGTGACGAAGGCGGGCAAGGTCATCGTCAAGAAAAGGCTGCCTCGCAACACCTATACCATGAAAGTGCGGGTCAGCGCACTCGGTAACGATTATTACAAGCCCAAATCGAAGGTTGTGAAGCTGAAGATTCGCATCAGATAACCGCAGCTGTGCTTTCGGCGGGAGGGAAGGGGGCTATAGCGTAACGCCCTTAACGGAGGTGGCCACCGCGCTCGGCGGTGGCCACCTCCGTTACCAGTCGAAGATTACCATTTCCGAAGGTAAACAATCGTGGTGGTAATAATGCCCTATTTCCGCACGTGGACATCTTCCGACAAGGCTAAATGGCGAACGACTCTTTCCTCGGCCGGCCACTTCTCCTCGTCGCGGTGCACCCTGAACAGGTAGACAAACCAATTGAGATAGCTTTGGAGGTTGGCCGATTTCATGCACGAGAAACGGCCGGCATAGCGCCTGATCCACGAGCAGAGGTTGTTGACGAGCGCCATGTGCGGCAGGCACTCCGGGCCGGCTGTGTTGGCCTTGTAGCGTTCGCCCACTAACTTGAGCTTTCGCACCAGCGCGTTATGCGCCTTCTCGCAATCGTGGACGACCGTGGAGCCAGGCTTGATGTGGGCTTCCAGATAGAGATTACTACTTTGGCATGAGCGCCACAGGGGAGTCATTGCACTTGGATGATACGGCACCGTGGCAAGGCGATGTGCCTGACTTCTCGAATCTGTTGGTGAGGGCGCGTTATTTCGGGAACAACACGTGGTCGGGGGATGCGAAGGCATCCGCTAATTGGGCAGGCGATCGAGACGGATATGTGAACATGCCTGGTAAGGCGCCTGCTGAGGGTACGTGGCCTTACGTGGCGAATGGTCGAAACGTTATTCCGCTCGGGAGCTTCGACTGGACCGAGGTACGTGCGCCTATAGGATATGCGATCGATTCGACCGTACGACGCTGCAAGGTGGCGGAGCGTGACGATGTGGCCTATATCGTCCCTGGCGATGGGTGGATAGAGTACAAGCAAAAGTACTAGCTATTTGACTCGAAGGATGCTGGTTCGATAAATGAGCTTGCATGACGCCTTATGTTAACAAAGACCGCGATGTCGTTATTGCGGGGGATTGGCGTTTTGCGCCTGCAGACGAGTTGTTTAAGCGTGACGCGATGTTGTGTCGTATAACGTGCGATCGTCAGTATTTCCTTGTGCGATGAGCGGATGAGATGCGCTCAAGGACGCTATAAAAGAAAAGCCCATCTCGGAGTGACGGGCTTTTCTTTCATCGTCAAGACGGACGTTCGTTACAGGTACACGCGTACGGTCTTCTTTTCCTTGTGCGTCTCGGCTTCGCACCATACCTTCTTGAAACCTTGGAAATAGGCGTTTTTGTAGTATGCGAATCTTTGAGTCGACGTGGAATTCGGATTAGCCTTTTTGAGTGCGGCGAGAACGGGCTTGAGCTGTGCTGCGATTTCTTGTTTGGTGTAGGTTACGTGGTCGCTTTTGGCGATGGACTCTGCCAATTCATTAACGTCGTGTTTGTACAGGGCGGCAACGTGCAGGAACGTGTCCCAACTCGTGTTACCTTGCATTTCTTCGACGAAGCTTGCCGGTAGCGTTAAGGTCTTTATCTTACGGTAGTCCAAGGCACGGTCGACGCCGCAGCGCTTCTTCAGGCCCTTGAGGACGCGTGCGGTACCGTCTTTCAGCTCAAACTTATAGAATTTCTTATCGACGGAGGGGTCGATGAGCGTTATCGGCTCTTCGCCAGTTATGTCGTAATCTAGGTACAGGGTGTTTGGGTCATCCTTGAATGTGATGCCGTAGCAATTGCCAAACATCACGTAGTAAGGGCAGGCTTCCCTCTCTTTCACGACAGGAACCTTGGCGTAGCCCGCGGGCCTGTCCACGACGGTCACCGCGCGCTTGACGAGCTTGCTTCTGTCCGAGACGTAGGCGGGGGCCTTCGAGACGGGCGCGCCCGCGCCCTTCGCTACGAGCTTCACCTGGATGCCGGTGATGCGCTTGCCGGGCAGGCGCGCGGCGCCCGCCTTCTCGCCGTCGGCGGCCCAGCCCATCCAGCCGCGCTCCGAGACGCGCACGCGGTAGCAGACGCTGTAGGTCCTGGCCAGCTTGCCCGCGAGCTTCACCTGGACGGTCTCGAGGGCGCCCGTCTTGGCGCCAGCGGGCTTGTTGCCCGCCTTCCAGGGCCGCCAGCCCTTGCCCGAGACGTAGGCGCGGTACTTCACGGCGCCGGGCGGCTCGGCGCCCGCGAGCTTCAGCTTGAACTGGGAGAGCGCGGACTTGCCGATGGAGGCGGTCTTGCCGCCTGCCTTGGCGCCGGACCAGCTCGCCTTCGCCGCCTTCACGCGATACTGGATCGCAGGCGGGGCGGACTTCGAGGAAGCCGCCTGGCCGGCGAGCTCCGCATCTGCCCGGGGGGCGGACGGGGCGATGGTGCCCGCTTCGAGCTGGGCGGCATGGGCGCTCGGCGCGGCGCACAAGGCCATCGCGAGCGCGAGCGCGAGTAATGCGAGGGCGGCGAGCGGTGTCTTGCGCATGGCGGGTTCGGTCGGTTGCATGGTGTACCTCCTTGCGTACGGGGGGCGCTGCGCCGAACAGTCTAGCAGTTTCGTTTACAGGGCCGTTGCGCAACAACCCGCGCGGAGGCGACAGCGACCACGCAGGCAGGTGCCGTGGCGATGAGACCGTGCCCATGAACTACAGCAAGGAGCGCATCGGCGAAAGACAACGTGCCGGTGGTTCGACGCCGCCTTGGACTTGGCGAAGCGCATGGTGTAGTCGCGGCCGCGCACGAGGCGTTTGCCGCCTGTGGTGACGAGCACCTTGGCCACGCGGGGCGCGCCCAAACACGTCAAGGCACCCGTGCGGGTCTGATATCGCGTACCTATACGTCATGCCTTTCGATTCCCCCCCATTTTCCTTACCCGCCTTACACCGCCCACGCGGCCACGTTGACCTATCGCCTCGAGGCGAGGGGACCTGTCCGCCTCCCCGAAATCGTCACACTGGCTTTGCGCCCCGCCATCCCTTTTTGCGGGAAGGCGGGGTCGCGCTCGGCGATGAAATCGCAAACCTGCTCGAAGCTCACGGGCGCGTAGCCGTTGGCGTCCACGCCCACATCGTAGCGCCAAATGCCGGCGCGCGGTGTCGCCGTTGGCGGCCTGCGTGCGGCTGTGGATGTGCCCGTGCAGCATGTAGGAGCCGTCGGCAGGCCGCACCCCGTGGTGCAGGCAGGCCATGTTCCAGTCGAGCATGGGGTAGTGCGACAGGCAGCACAGGCGCCCGCCCACCCGTATCTCCTTGTAGTGGCAGCACTCCACAAACGCGCCCGGCCCGCCTGGGGAATCGGCGAGAGCAGGGCAAACCGCGCATTTCGTGCAATCT
>DMNP01000364.1 GCA_003452695.1 Eggerthellaceae bacterium | reverse complement strand
CAACAGTGGTTTAACATAGAGAAATAGTTGGTTTCCAAACCGTGCAAGCGGTTCTTATTCTCCATGGTGAAATCTTTCGTCATTGTGCACGATACAGTTTTCGGCGAAAATCGTTTCGAGAGCGTTTTGTTCTGCATGATGCGATGCGTTGTGATAACACCTGACCGCCAACGGTTTTGAAAATCGGGGAGAAAGCTGGGCGGTCGAGAAGTGCATACTCGAGGGCCGGAATCCTTTGCTTAAAGGGGGCTTCTTTAAAGTTGACTTCTGCCAGCAACGCTAGTAGACTCCACGAATTGCATTGCCAATGAAGCGATGCGCGGTATAAACAGGGCGCATGGAATATGCGTTGCTGCATGTAGCTTAACAACTCGCATACGGGTGCAGGTAGGGAAGCAAGTGCGAATCTTGCGCAGTGCCGCTACTGTGATTTCCGCGATGGGTGCATCGCTGAACAGCCAGAACACCGCCGCATCCGTTCGAAGCAGGCTGCCACGTCGCATGGCAAGGGCTTCGGAGCGTGGGCGCCGACGTGCCCGCCGCCCCTGATGTTCAGGTAGCCGTATCGCAAAGATGCGGCTTTTCTTTTGCTACAAGACGAATACGTGCACATGCTTCGCCAGAGTTGGCAAGAACATGCTGCGATGCTCTCCGCGAAGGGGGACCTTATGGTTGCTCCATGCGCGAAACACGTGGGGGCTGGCGAGCACCGGTTCCCGGAAAGGAAGGGACAGGTATGAGAAATATCAAGTCCAAGGCGATTTCGTCTGCCATGGCAGTCGTGCTCGCCCTCGGCATGGCCCCGAGCTTCGCGCTCGCCGCGCCTGCCGAAAACGCCACAGGGGGAGGAGGATCGCAAGAGCTAGCCGCTGCATCGATGGAAATGGGTGCGCAGACTGAAGTTCCCGCGGCATTCGACTACGATGGCGATGCGGTCAATTTCATCGGCGCAGATGGCGGGCAGTTCGGCATGTTCGGTGCCGACGAGGGTACGACCATATCCTACGCCGATGGCAAAGTGAAAATTCATTACGTGATATCGAGCACGAGGGGGACTTATAGCAAGGGCGTCTACCTCGAGGCATCGATTGAAGATGCGGCTACGCGCGATGAAGCGAAGCATGTGGATTTCGATGAAACTGGCAGGATTCTCGAATTCGAACTGGATGCAAGCTATTGCGGTAAGGCTTGGCCAATCGTTCCCGTCAAAGCAGCAGCAGGCGGTTCGAGCGGCACGGATACCTCGGCGAGTCAGTATTACTTGGCCATTCCAGCGTTAGAGAAGCTTGCGGGATATTCTGTAGACCTCGATGTAACCAACAACTACCGCATGTTCACTACTTCCTCTGCGACGCTCGAAAACGTTGAATCGGCCGTTCCGGGCGCAAGCGAGAAAGTCCTCAATCTTGTTATGAGCTCTGGTTCTTACACGAGGGCATTCGTCGGCACTCCCGCGGAAGCTGCGGAAGCGGAGTCTGGGGTGGTGGAGCTAGGCGAAGGCAACACGTTTGCGTTTAAGATGCAATGGCCGGAGAAAGGCTCCATGATTTCCAAATGGACTGACGGCGAGCCTTTCGTTGCTTCGTTCTGGTCTGAGAAAAACGAAAAGTGGTACGGGCGCCAGCTGACGCTTGATGCAAAGGCGGCTACGCTCGTGACTGACTCCTGGGTAGACCCCGCTCCTGCCAAATCGGTCGATGAACTTATCGCAAAAATTCAAGTGCAGGTACGCACCGATACGACCGATGCAGACTGCGCAGCAGCCAAGGAGGCTTGGGATGCCCTGAGCGATGACGAAAAGGCGCTCGTCCAGGAGTACGACTACTTCGGGCTGGACACGGGCGATGCCTCCAAGGACGATCCGCTGAACCAGGATGGGATTAGCGAGAACGAGATTCTGGTCGTAAGCTTCGGCACCTCGTTCAACGATAGCCGCGTTGCCACTATCGGCGGCGTGGAGAAGGCCTTGCAGGCGGCCAATCCCGATTGGTCCGTGCGCCGCGCCTTCACCGCACAGATCATCATCAACCACATCCAGGCCCGCGACGGCGAGAAGATTGACAACATGCAGCAGGCACTCGACCGCGCTGTTGCCAACGGCGTGAAGAACCTTGTTATCGCGCCGACGCACCTGATGCACGGTGCCGAGTACGACGAGCTGGTCGAGGCCCTGGACGTTTACAAGAGCCAGATGAACATCACCATTGCCGAGCCGCTGCTCGGCCAGGTTGGCGCCGATGGCACCGTTGTCAACGCAGACAAGGAAGCTGTTGCCAAGGCTGTCGTCGCCGCTGCGGCCCAGAATGCCAATTACGCCGATGCTGCTGCAGCTGCAACCGATGGTGCCGCCATCGTGCTTATGGGCCATGGCACCGCGCATGAAGCTGCTGTTACCTACGAGCAGATGCAGACCCAGATGGACCAGCTGGGCTACACGAACGTGTTCGTTGGCACCGTGGAGGGCGAGCCGGCCAGCACCGAGTGCCAGGCTGTTATCCAGAAGGTGAAGGATGCCGGCTACAAGAAGGTCTTCCTGCGCCCGCTGATGGTCGTTGCCGGCGACCATGCCAACAACGACATGGCTGATGCCGAGGATCCTGAGTCCTGGGTCAGCCAGTTCACGGCTGCCGAGGCTTTCGACTCGGTGCAATGCCAGATTGCCGGCCTTGGAGAGATTGAAGCAATCCAGCAGATCTACGTGGACCATGTTAAGGCTGCTCTGGAAGGCGCAAGCGCAGCCGCCACGGTTGCAGAGCAGATTGCCGCTTTGACTGAGAACTCCACAGCGGAAGATGTTAAGGCCGCACGCGATGCATACGATGCTCTGAGCGATGCGCAGAAGGCCCTGGTCGACGAAGAGCCTCTGCTGAAGGCGGAGAAGGCGCTGGCAGATGCAGCTGCCGCAGCAGCCGCAGAGGCCGCGGCCGCCGATGATGCAACGCTCGAGCAGAAGCTCGCAGCTGCCGAAGCGAAGGCCGCTGCCGCAGAGGCTGCCCAGAAGGTAGCCGCCGCCGCACAGGCGAAGGCCGAGCAGGCCAAGAACTGGGCCGAGAAGTCGCAGCAGGATGCGCAGAAGGAGGCCAAGGCCGCCAAGGCCGCCGCAGAAGCCGCGCAGGCCGAGGCCGATGCAGCGAAGAGCGCCGCCGAGACCGCCAAGGCCGAGGCCGATGCGGCGAAGGCTGCTGCGGAGACTGCGCAAACCGAGGCTGAGACCCAGAAGGCTGCCGCCGAGCAGGCCCAGGCTGCCCAGGCCAAGGCCGAAGGCGAAGCCAAGGCCGCCAAGGATGCCCAGGCGAAGGCCGAGAAGGCAACCGCTTCCGCCATGCAGAAGAACACGATTTCCGTGCAGGCCAAGCAGGTGAAGGCAAAGGCCAAGAAGAAGACCACGGTCGCCGCCAAGAAGGCATTCACCGTGACGAACGCCAAGGGCAAGGTGAGCTACTACAAGATCGGTGGCAATGACAAGAAGAACAATGTTACCGTTAAGGCCAATGGCAAGATCGTCGTGAAGAAGGGCCTGAAGAAGGGCAAGACCGTGAAGGTGAAGGTGCTCGTCGTCGATTCCGGCAACGCAAACTACACGCCGTCCACGGCAATCGTTACGCTGAAGATTAAGGTAACCAAGTAGCGATTCTGCACTTGCGTTATCATTCGCGTAGCTAGCAGGCGCCCCTCCCCAAGTCGGGAGAGGCGCCTTGCGTTTCCGATGCCCTGCTCTGCGCCATTGCACTCGGGCGGGCTGGCATTAGCCGTTCGACCGTGCTGCAAACGACCGCTATGGCCGTCCATGGCGCCTTTGTTACTGCATTCCCAGTTGTCGCTGGCAGAACTCTTTCAGCGGGGGAATGCAGCGTTCGATGGCATCCCAGACTATTTCGGCGTCGAACATGTCGTAACCGTGCACGAGATGGCAACGCATGCCGTATATGCGGCTCCAATCGATTTCCGGATGTTCGGTGGTGAAACTGCTGGAAATCCTGCTCACTGCTTCGCCAATCTGGATGATGCACAGCGAGCAGCTGTCCTGATACACCACATCCGATTCGAACGTTTCGAAGTTCCTGCCGAACCTCTCAATTGCCTCTTCAAGCCTCAGGCAGTAGCGCATGATTGTATGCAGCTGGTCTTCGTCACGTTCCGACAGCCGCATACAGCACCACCTCGTCTCGTCGGATTCTCCCGAGAAAACGCTCACTAGCGCCCGCTGTTGTTACCACATCGACCGCGCAACCAAGTCTCGCGGACAGCTCTTCCTGGAAGTCGAGGACCTGCAAGCCATGTATAGCGCCTTTTTCAAGGAGAATATCCACATCGGAATCGGCGGTTGCCTCGCCGCGGGCGTGAGAGCCGAATAAGGATACTTTTCCAGCACCGTACTGCTCTGCAAGCGAGATTACGTGATAGGCGATGGTCGCGCGGTCCAACGGAGCATCCTTTAGGCCATCTTCTATAAGGCGCTGGACAACACTCGATCTGCTGGCAACTTTACGCCCAGAAAGGCCCTTCGCGCGATCCCCGGCGGCTTCTCGCGCAACGGCTGCATCGAGTTTTTTCAATGCCGCATCGCTCAGATACACCGATATATTTTCACCCATTGCTCCCCCTTTCAATATATTATAATCCTATTAGAAATATTGGAAAGTTCAAATGCGGGGATGGCCGCATGGGGCCGTGAAAAGTGACAGCTTTGCCTGCTGCAGCCGCCGTGCGCGGCGGCGCGACTCGTCTTGCATTGATGGCGCATGATATACTTTGCCCATGGACACTTTGAACACGAAAGCCATCGCACGAGCAGTAGCCGAGTGCGCGAAACCTTATCCAGTGCGCGAAGCGTATCTGTTCGGATCGCGTGCGCGGGGCGACAACGACGAGGCTTCCGATATCGATTTATGCATCGAGTGCAATCGGGGCTTCACGCTCTTCTCGCTCGATTCCTTTGCCCGGAAACTAGAAGCCATGCTGGGACGCCCGGTCGACATTGTGTGTGGCGAGGACTCGTTTTACCCGCGTGCGAGAGAGCGCTACCTGAAGGACAGGCTGATGGTGTATACGCAATCCTGATGCCATCGAATGCATAGAGCTCATCGTGCCGTTATGCGAAAGCATTGCCGAGCGGATAGAAAGATACGGCATGACCGAGGAAACGGTAGCCGTAAATGCCGATCATCTCGACCTTATCCTGATGCCCATGTTCCAAATCGGGAGCTTGTAGGTGCGAGTAGTTATTTCGACGCGCTCCAGGAATCATATCCGTCCGAAATTTGGGCTCAGGCATACGGCTTGCGCAATCGCATAGCACATGGCTATGCAAAGCTGAACCCCAGTATAATCTGGGATACCGCCACTACCAGCATTCCCGAGCTTCTGGCGTTCTGCAATTCCATTCTCGCGCAGTAAAGGCGCAGGGCGTAAAGCACGCGAAGCTGCGTGAACGGCCGTTATATAGACGAATGCGCTATTTCGGCATCTTGGAATTCGGACGAATGTCGTCATGCGTATGAAAGCGCTCTATGCGGAGCGACGAGGCTGTTTCGTCGCTACCAGCGCTCCCAGCGCTCGAAGCGGTGTTGGCGGTCCAGCATGGCTCGATTTGCCGCTCGTGGTATACTGGTCGTGCCCCGGGCCAAGAGGCGGGGCGGATTGGGGTGCATCATGAAACGGAAAATCGGAACCTACATTGCCGGCGCGTGCGTGGCGGGTTTGGTGGCGGGAGTGCCCTTGGCGGCCGTTCCCGATGCGGGCCCTGGTGGCCAGGCGCAGGCGGCGCAGACGATTACAATTGCGAAGATCGGCGTGTCTGAAGACGTGAGCGTGTGCCTGTACGGACCGCCTTCCGTTTTCGAAGAGCCGGTGCAGGTGCTGTACGGCCCTCCCTCGATATCGACGATGTGGCCTAACCCGATGGTTGTGAAAGCAACCCCCAAGGCCGTGACGGCATCGAAGGCGGCCTTACGCGCATACACGTTCCCGCGGGCCATTACGGTGAAGAAGGCCAAGGGCGCCGTTACGTTCGCAAAGGTGGCGAAGGGCTCGTCGAAGGCGCTTTCCGTAAACAAGAGGACGGGCGCCGTGAAACTGGCCAAGGGCGCGAAGAAGGGCCTGCACACCATGAAGGTGAAGGTTAAGGCTGCAGGCACCAACCGCTTCGTGTCGACATGGGAAACCGTTACCGTGAAAGTGCGCGTGAAATAGCCCATGGCCGAATTGGCGCAATCCGCCGGCATAGGGTTGAAAGCTGCCGGTGCTGGGTTTAACGATGCGGGCGAACAAGGTGCGGACCTGGACCGTGCGCAGTTTCTCGCCCTGAAGCAGCACCAGCTGGAAGAGTTGGCTGCATGGAGGCGGCGCAAGCACCGCGAACCCGAGCTGCGCAACCTGTTCCTGGAATTGACCGAGCAGTGCAACGAGCACTGCCTGCACTGCGGCAGCCGCTGCGACGGAACGGCTTCGCCGCAAGTGCCCGCCGACAAGTTGCTTGAAATCTTGGAAAGCGTGAAGCAGCGCTATGGCACCGCGCGCACGATGCTGTGCATTACGGGTGGCGAGCCGCTGCTGCGCCGCGACCTGTTCGAGCTGATGGAGCAGGCCACGGACATGGGGTTTCGTTGGGGTATGACCACGAACGCCACGCTGATCACGCCCGCCGTGGCGCAGCGCCTGGCCGACAGCGGCATGTGCACGGTATCGGTGAGCCTGGATGGCCTGGCGCCCGCGCACGACTGGTTCCGCAACCGGCAAGGAGCCCACGACGAGGCGCTGCGCGGGGTTCAAAACCTGGTGGACAACGGATCGTTCGACCATGTGCAGATAACGACCATCGTGCACAAGCGCAACATCGCAGACTTGGAGGCCATGTTCGCCGAACTGGAAGGCGTGGACATCGATTCTTGGCGCCTGGCCGCCATCGAGCCGATGGGCCGCGCGCTGGAACACCCCGAACTGATGCTGGATGCCGATGACCACCGCACGTTGCTGCAGTTCATACGCGAAAAGCGCATCGATGGCTGGCCGCTTACCTATGGCTGCTGCCATTTCCTGGGCCTGGATTTGGAACACGAGGTGCGCGATGCGTACTTCCTGTGCACGGCGGGCATCTACACGGCGTCCATCACCGCCACGGGCGACATCGTCAGCTGCCTGGACATCGAGCGGCGTCCCGAGACCGTGCAGGGCAACGTCTACCGCGACGATTTCCTGGACGTGTGGGAGAACCGCTTCGCCTTCCTGCGCCGCGACTTGTCCGAGCTTACCGAGGAATGCAGCGCCTGCGAGCACGTCGATTTCTGCGCCGGCGGTTCGTGGCATAGCTTCGACTTCGATTCCGGCCACCAGCGCATGTGTCTGAAAGGTACGACGTTCTAGGAGCTAGAACGGCACCCGTTCCTGCTCCGCTGCGATTCGCTCGGTGTGTTTGCCCGTGCTATGCGAGCGATAAGGCATAATGCCTTCCAGGTTGCGAGAAGTAGCCGCGACTGCGCACGAAGCCTGCATAAAAGGAAAAAAACGGTACACAAAAGCATCCGATGTGTTACCATGTGTCCCGATTTAGGGCGCATAGCCCTCCGAGCTGTTGAAAAAATCGAATCGCGAACGCGACCCGGGGAAGTCGGGTGGAAGTCCCGCACAGTGCCGCTACTGTGAAGGCCGATTGGTGCCGGCCCAAGTCAGAATACCGAGGCGTTCGTGGAAGCAGGCTGCCACGAGCCATGGCAAGGGCTT
>DMNP01000203.1:4113-4580 GCA_003452695.1 Eggerthellaceae bacterium | reverse complement strand
GAATCCCCTCTCCCCGCCCCGCCGCTGGCCCGGCCTCGGAAAGCGGCATCGTATCGGCGCTCTGATGGGGAAACGGCGAACTGGTGTCCCACGCTAGCGCGCGAAGGCTACAATGCCAGTTAATAACGCCGACCGGAAGGGGAATAGTTATGAACGATTTCGTTTTTTGCTCGCCGACCAAGTTCGTGTTCGGCCGGGGATACGTGGAAAAGACGGGCGCCGAGCTGGCACAGGCGGGCTTCGGCCGCGTGTTGCTGGTGTATGGCCAGGGCTCGGTCGTGCGCTCGGGCGTGCTCGATCGTGTGAAGGAATCTTTGGATGCAGCCGGCGTGGGCTTTGTCGAATGCGGGGGCGTGCGTCCGAACCCCGAGCTTTCCTGGGTGCGCGACGCCATTGCGCTTGCACGCTCCGAACAAGTGGACGGCATGCTGGCCGTCGGCGGGGGCAGCGTGATCGACGCTGCCAAA
>DMNP01000203.1:0-4069 GCA_003452695.1 Eggerthellaceae bacterium | reverse complement strand
GGCAGCGTCATCGACTCCGTGAAAGCCATCGGCTACGGTGTTCCCTACGACGGCGACGTGTGGGACTTCTTCACGGCCGGTCAGCGCATCGAGCGCTGCCTGCCCGTTGCCACGGTGCTGACCATTCCGGCTGCGGGGTCCGAGGCGTCGGGATCGTGCGTTATCAGCAACGATGCCGAGAACCGAAAGGTGGGCGTGAGCGGCGACGTCTTCCGCCCGCGCCTTTCCATCATGGACCCGGAGCTTACCTTCACGCTGCCGGCGTACCAGACGGCGGCGGGCGTTACCGACATGATCGCCCACGTATGCGAGCGCTATTTCAGCGGCGTGGGCGCCGTGCCCGTAACCGATAACATCGCCGTGGGCATAATCCGCGCGCTCATGGACGCTGCACCGCGCGTGCTGCAGGACCCCCGGGACTACGATGCGCGTGCAAACATAATGTGGGCGGGCATGCTCGCGCATAACGACATAGCCGGTTGCGGCCGCTCGCTCGTGCCGACCGCGCGTGCCGGCGGATGGGAAAGCCATGCGCTGGAACACGAGCTGTCGGCCCATTTTCCCCAGATAACGCATGGGGCCGGCTTGGCCGTGGTGCTGCCCGCCTGGATGCGCTATGTATGGCGCACCGATCCCGCCCGCTTCCTGCAGTTCGCCCGCGATGTGTTCGGCATCGAACCGGTGGGCGAGGACGTGCAGCCCGCAGACGATGCCGTGGCAGATGCCGTGGAAGCGGCCATCGACGAGCTGCAGGCCTTCTTCATCGGCCTCGGCATGCCCAAGGCCCTGGGCGACTTCGACATCGACCCCAGCTGCATCGATGCCCTGCTGTCCACGCTGCAGCAGAGCAAGGGCGCGCAGTTCGGCGCCTTCCGCACGCTTACGCTGGAAGACGCGCGCGCTATCTACGAATCGGCGTCCTAGCGGCAAGGAGCGATTTGCGCATGAACAGTGGCTCCAAACACTTGCTTGTGGGGATAGACGTCGGGTCGACCACCGTGAAGGGCGTGGCGGTGGACCCGGAAACGAACCAGGTCGTGTGCGCGGCGTATCTGCGCCACCATGCCCATCAGCTGAAAACCGCCGTGAACGTGGTGCGCGAATTGCAGCGAAGCATTGGCGATGCGACCGTGCAGGTGGCCGTTACGGGCTCGGGCGGCAAGGATCTGGCAGATGCGCTCGGCGCCCCGTACGTGCAGGAGGTCATTGCCAATTCAATTGCCGTGGCCGCTCGCTATCCGCAGGCCCGCGTGGCCATAGAGCTGGGCGGACAAGACGCTAAGATGATATTCTTCGAGCCCGGCTACGAGGAAGGGTCGCTTAAGGTGTCGGACATGCGCATGAACGGTTCGTGCGCGGGCGGCACGGGCGCCTTCCTGGACGAGATTGCATCGCTGCTGAAGATTCCCGTGCAGGATTTGGATTCGGTAGCCGCCCGGGGCAGCACGTTGTACAGCATTTCGGGGCGTTGCGGCGTGTTCGCGAAAACCGACATCCAGCCGCTCGTGAACCAGGGCGCTGCCAAGGAGGACATCGCGCTTTCCACGTTCCATGCGGTGGCCAAGCAGACGCTGGGCGGTCTGGCCCAGGGCCTGGACGTAATCCCGCCCGTCATATTCGAGGGCGGTCCGCTCACCTTCAACCCCACGCTCGTGAAGGTGTTCAAGGAGCGCCTGCACATCGGCGATGAAGACGTGATCGTGCCCGACCAGCCCGAGACCATCGTTGCCCTGGGCGCGGCGCTTTCGCTGCGCAAGCTCTTCGGCGATGCGTCGGATGTGCCGGACGCGCTGGTGCCGGACGGCGCAGGGAAAGGGCAAGAGCCGGCGCGGCGCGCGCTGGAAACGACCACGTTGGAGGCTGCCTGCAAGCGTATCCAGGCGGTGGCCGCCGCCGTGGGAGCACGCCCGAGCGCGGGCAAGCCCTTCTTTGCCAGCACGCAAGAGCGCGATGCATTCGTGGAAAACCATCGGATGTCGCCCGAGCCTGCGGGTCCTGCGGCGTTCGAATCTGGCCAGACGGTGCGTGCCTACCTGGGCATCGACTCCGGTTCGACCACCACGAAGTTTGCGCTGCTCGACGAAAGCGACCATCTGCTGGACTCGTTCTATGCCAACAACGAGGGCGACCCGCTGGACGTTGCCAAGCAGGCGCTCGGCCAGCTGGACGAGCGCTGGCGCGATGCGGGCGTGCACCTGGACATCCTGGGCTGTGCGACCACGGGATACGGCGAGCTGCTGTTCGCCCAGGCCTTCCATGCCGATTGCCATGTGGTGGAAACGGTGGCCCATGCGCTGGCCGCCGCACGCTACGTGGACGACGCCACGTTCATACTGGACATCGGCGGGCAGGACATGAAGGCCATCTGGATAGACGACGGCATCGTCACCGACATCCTGGTGAACGAGGCCTGCAGCAGCGGATGCGGGTCGTTTCTGGAAAACTTCGCCCGCACGCTGGGCATTCAGACGCGCGATATCGCCCAGGCGGCGTTCCGTTCGGAAAGCCCCGCCGAACTGGGCAGCCGCTGCACGGTGTTCATGACCTCGTCGGTGGTGACCGAGCAGCGAAACGGCAAATCGCCCGACGACATAATGGCGGGCCTGTGCCGGAGCATCATCCAGAACGTGTTCACGAAGGTCATCCGCGTTTCCAACCTGGACAGCCTGGGCCAGCGCATCGTGGTGCAGGGCGGCACTTTCGCGAACGACGCGGTGCTTGCCGCCTTCGAGGCCTATGTGGGGCGGCCGGTCACGCGTGCGCCCTATCCGGGGCTGATGGGCGCCATCGGCGCGGCCATGTTCGCGCGGCGCACCGTGGAAGGCCGCGGCGACGAGCGGCGCCCTGCGTCTGGCGAGCAGGGTCCGGACGCGCGTGCCGAATATCCCGGTCAGGTGCAGGCTCCCGTGCATGCGGGCAAAGGGCGCCTGCGGTCCACCTTCGTGGGGCTGCAGGCGGCACGCACGCTGCAATACACCCAGACTGCAAACGCCATCTGCCCCTTCTGCACGAACAGCTGCGCGCGCAGCATCGTGCAGTTCTCCGATGGCACGACCTACGTTACCGGCAACCGTTGCGAGCGCGGCGAGGTGGTGGGCGACCCGCGCGATGCGGCCGTGCGCGAGAAGCTGAAGGCCGTCAGCGCCCGCCGGCAATCGGTGCCGAACCTGTTCGACGTGCGCGAGCGATTGCTGTTCAACGACTATGCGGCACCCGAGCTGGCGCCGCCTAACGGCGTGACGGTCGGGTTGCCGCGCGTGCTGGCCTTCTGGGACACCATGCCCTTCTGGACCACGTTCTGGCGATCGCTGGGGTTTGCCGTGCGCTGCTCGCGGCCGTCGTCGCGCCAGATGTTCGAGAAGGGGCTTCCCGCCGTGGCCTCCGATACCATTTGCTTTCCCGCGAAGCTCGTGCACGGGCATGTGCGCGATTTGGAGCGGCAGCATGTGGACCGCATATTCATGCCGTCGATTACGACCGTGCCTTCCGAGAACACGGAGAAGACGAGCGAGTCGATGTGCGCGGTGGTGAAGGGCTATGCCATCGTCATGCGCAATTCCGACAATCCCGAGCAGCGCGCCAACGTGCATTTCGACGCGCCGCTGTTCCACTGGTATACCGACGCCGACCGCGACCGGCAACTTTCCGCTTGGATGCACGGCACCTTCGGCATCGACGCCGCGCTGACCAAGCGCGCGATAGCCGCGGCCGACCAGGCCATGGAAACGTTTCGCAGCGAACTGCTGGCCGCTGGCAAGGAGGTTATCGACCGCGTGCGCCGCGAGGGTGGCTATGCCGTGGTGCTGGCCAGCCGGCCGTACCACAACGACCCGCTGGTGAACCACGACCTGCCTTCCATGTTCACCGAACAGGGCATTCCCGTGCTCGTGTCCGACGCCGTGCCGGGCATCGGGCAGACGGACCTATCGCGCAGCCGGCTGGACATCGTGAACAACTACCATGCGCGCATGTTGGCCAGCGCCATCATCTCCGCACAGGACCCGAACCTGGAATACGCGCAGGTCGTAAGCTTCGGCTGCGGCCATGACGCCTATCTTTCCGACGAGAT
>DMNP01000170.1 GCA_003452695.1 Eggerthellaceae bacterium | reverse complement strand
TGCTGCAACCGCGCGCAGTGGGAGATTCGCGCGCTGGCTTGGCGCATGCTCGAGCTCGTTCGCCCCACAGCGCCGTTCATCTTCGCCGATGCGGGTCCGGGCTGTGTGCGGGGATCGTGCCCTGAAGGCAAGATGACCTGCGGAAATCCCTATCCGCGGGCAGAAGGGCGCACCAGCTAGCATCACGACGCCCCCGAAGGGCATCCAACCGACCTGCCCGGCCAAAGTGCGCACGGGGTCTGGTTGGGCGTTCCGCGGGCCGGTCCATGGGCGGCGACCCGGCTGGTTACGTCACCGTTGCAAAGGGCGTTGTCCGATTGCGCGCGCGGCGCAAGCGATGGTACATTGATGCGCGAAAGGGCATCTTTGCAAACGGAAGGGCGGTGCGGGACCATGCGCATCCCGGCGGAACGCTGGCTGAAGGCCTCGTGCGCGCGGCGCCTGGGCGGCTATTACGCGAAGGCGGCCGTTGCGGTGGGCTTGCTCGGGTTGTTCGCCGCCTCCGAGCACGCGCTGCCCCCGTTCGCCGTCGCGCTCGTGTGGGCGCTCCTGGCGGGGGCGTCGGCTTGGGGAATCGCCTATCATGCGCTCGTGAAGAAATCCCATCGGCGTCTCATGCTGAAGCAAGGCGGCAAGCTCGCGCGCCTGAACGAGGGACGGGCTTTCAGCTTGGTGGCTGCCTTCGCCGTTGCCGCCGTGTGCACGGCGGGCCTTATGATCGAAGCGCCGGCGTGGGACGGGGCCGCGTGGGCCCTGGTCGTTTCGGCGTCAGTGCTCTTCCCAGCGCTGTTCGCGCTTGCTAGCAAATTCTTGAACAGCGAATTCGAAGCGCCGTATCGGCTCTCGCGCGCCGTGCTGTACGCCAGCCTGGCCTTGGGCGCGCTGTTGTGCGCCGCGTACGCAGTGGGCGTGGCGCTCCAACCGGCCGTCGTCTATTCCAGCGCAACCGAGGCCTTTCTTTCCGCCAGGCAGCCCTTCGAGGGCTCTCCGAGCGTGTTGCTGGGCGAAATCGGCGTTCTGAAGCAGCTCGTCGACGGGTTCACGGCGTACGGCGTCTCGAAAGCCACCGAGGCGTCGGCGGGATTCTACATCGCATGGCGGGTCGTGCTGGGCGCTTCGGCGTTCTTCGGCGTCGCGAACCTGCTGGGCTTCAGCGCGCTTGGCGTGCGCGAGCTGAAATGCGTGTTCCAACCGCTCGATGCGGTGGGAGAGCCGGGTGGCGCCAACGCCGATGACGAGCTTTCGGGCGTGACGTCAAGCGGTACGGGCGGGGCGCAGGGCGCCATCGCCGGTCCCGATGAGCGCGCTGCCGGCGTCGTGGCAGGTGCGGGTGGCGAGCGTCCGATCGTGAAGCGTTTCGCGGCCGTGGCGGCAGTCTTGCCGTTGTGCCTGGTGGTCGCCTTTCTCGTCGCCGAATCCACAGCCGCATCTGCCGCGGCAACGCAGGAATACTCGGCGGCGGAGGCCTTCGCGCGCGACCAAGTGGGCATTGCGGTGTACGTCTTGGACGGCAAGTACTACGAGCAGCAGGCCGTGCAGGAGCTTGTCGATACCGCCAACGCGCGTTCCCAGGCGCTCTTCGAAGATGCGCGCGCCACGCTCGTGCCGCTCGTCAACGAATCGTACGATGCGCGCATAGCCAACGTCGATGCCTATCTGGATTGGTACTACAGCCTGCCTGCGGACTACGAGCGCCTGGGGCGGCTTATCACCGGCACGGTCGAAGGCTATATGCAGGACCAGTTCGAAAGCAGGATAGAGGCGGGCATAGACGATTCGCGGCTCTCAGCCGAATTGGAGCGCGTTATCGCACAGGCCGAGGCCATTCAGGCCGACCTGGCGGGCGGCCTGGCATCGCACGAGGTAACCGGGGTGCCGGACTGGTTGATGACCGCGCGCGAGGCGGCCGACCTGTCCGCGCTGACCTTGCCGTCCGAACCCACGCGCAAGCTGTTGGGCGCTGCCGAGCGCTTCGGCGTCAGCGCCGCTGCGGGCGCCGCGGCGGGGATCGTCGCCAAGCGCCTGGTGCGCCGGGCGTTGGCAAAGCCCTTCTTCTCGAAAATCGTGGCCCGCGTGACCAGCGCCCTTGCCAGCAAGGGAATCGGCGCCGGCATCGGGGCTGCCGCCGGGTCGGCCGTCGGCCCCCTCGGCACGATAGCAGGCGCCGCGGCCGGCGTGGCGGCGGGCCTGGGCGTGGACTACGGCCTGTTGAAGATAGACGAGCTTCAGAACCGCGAAGAGTACCGCTCCGAAATCATTGCCGCCATCGAAGAGGAACGCGCCGAGATGCTTGCCGTCGTGGGCGCCTGATCCGAGCTGCCAACTGGGCGAGCGATCAGGTTGGTTGCGCCATTTGGGACGCGCAGCCAGGTGGAACGCCTCGTCCCTCGTTTTCCGCAGGTTTTCGGAGGTTCACCGCAGGTAACGTTTTTATGAGACCTGCGAAGGCGCGCTCCCAAGCTTTCCCCGTTGCGGCACAATGCAGAGGAAACATACGCGATGGGAAAGAACCGGAATATGTCAGACACACAGAAGAAGAGCGATCTTTCGCGAGCGTTTTCCGAGGATGGCGAACTGAAAACCCATGTGGGCGGCCAGGCGCTGCTCGAGGGCATCATGATGCGCGGCAAGTACAACTGGTCGGTTGCCGTGCGCGAACCCGACGGCGTCATATACACCGAGGAACACGACCTGGCAAGCGGCAAGGACAAGAACGGCTGGCTGTACTGGCCCTTCGTGCGCGGCTGCCGGGCGTTCGTGGAATCGCTGATGCTCGGCTACAAGGCCCTTTCCATAGCTGCCGAGCATGCGTTCGTCGAAGAGGACGAAGAAGGCGAAGAGGGCGAAGAGGGCGAAGATGCCAGGCGGCTGCAAGTTCATGGCGAGTCCGGGCAGCTGTCTGCGCCCGATGCCGGCCAGTTGGCCGCCGATGCCGGCGAAACCGCGCATGCAGATGCAAGTGAAGCCATGCCGGCGGCTTCGGGCGAGCGCGGAGGCGTGCCGGTGGCTGCGGACGAGCGCGCAGCCGGCGGGGGAGTGGTCGCTGAACCTGCGCGCGACTTCTCGTGGAGCCGCGATTTCGGCAATCCCGACGAGATGATAGACGCCCTGGCAGCGCAGCGCACGCTGCAGGTGGTCGATGCCGAAACGGGCCTTCCCGTGCGCTTCGAAGACGAAACGGCCGACGGAAATGCGGCCGATGGCGATGCACGCGGCGGCGATGCGCCCGATAGAGGTGCAACCGACCGTTACGCGGCCGGCGGCGACGTGTTCGATGCCGATGCACGCGGAAGCAATGCACCTGGCGGCAATGCGCCCGATGGCGAAGCGCAGGATGCCTTCGAACTTGCACAGCCCGCTGCCGCCAAGGAGAAGAAGCCGCTGCTTGGCGACAAGGAGATGCTGCTTTCCATGGTGCTCGGCCTGGTGCTCGGCGTTGCGCTGTTCATCGTTGCACCCGCTTTCATAACAAACCTGATTGTCGGCGAATACGACGAACGCACCCTGCTCTGGAACATCGTCGACGGCGTGCTGCGAATCGCCGTGTTCATTTTCTACATCTGGCTTATCGGGCGCATGTCCGACATAAAGCGCATGTTCGGCTACCACGGCGCCGAGCACAAGACCATCCACTGCTTCGAGCACGGGTTGCCGCTCACGCCGGAAAACGCGCGCAGCTTCCCGCGCCTGCACGTTCGCTGTGGCACGGCGTTTTTGATCATGGTCATGATCATCGCGATATTTGTGTACACGATAACGCCGATCGGCGTGCTCATCGATGCGTGGGGCGTTCCCGACGGGCCCTTGAAGCTGGCGCTCGTCATACTCGTGCGGATCGTGCTCATGCCCGTCATCGCGGGCGTGAGCTACGAGATAACCGTCAAATGGGCGGGGAGCCATCCGGACAACCCGCTCGTGAAGGTCGTGCTGTGGCCCGGCATGCAGATGCAGCGCCTGACCACCCGCGAACCCGACGACGGCCAAATCGAGTGCGCCATCCGCGCCATGCAAATGGTCCTGGACCGCGAGCAGCGCGAGGAAGCTCTGGCCAGGGCGTAGAATACCCCTCTGCGATTTTTCTCCGAACGCATTGCAGGGCCACCGCTGTCGGATGCATCGTGAAGCCGCCGCTGCCGCACGCATTGCACAGGGCCATTGCGAAGACGCCATCGCCGGATGCCATTGCAACGACGTCGCGACCGCACGCATTGCAGGGCTGCCGATGCTAAACCGCGCATTCCATGCAATCTGATGCATTTTTGCTCGGCCCCTGCATCAGATTGCACGAAATGCGCACTTTTCAAGGCCTCTTGAAAATCGTGACCTGGGAAAATAGAAATCCGGCCCATTAAAAACCGCGCATAACTCAACATCTCATGCACCGTGAAGACGAAAATGCATCAGATTGCATGGAATGCGCGGTTTCCACCAATCATCTTGTTGCCAGAGATTCAGCAACCGGCAGCAAACGGCCGAAGAGCGTGAATCTGCCTCGCTGGTCAAATTGCAATCGACGTATGCGAAACTTGTTACCAACGATGCAAACGCCGGGTCTGCGATTGCGCGATTGCGCAAGCATCGTCCTCCCGAAGGGCTTGTTCAAGTGCTGAAAGTGACCGAGCGTCAATTCGAGACGATGGTGTTCATAACGGGGAATCGTGAGGCATACGACGAAGTCGACACGATGGAAGAATTCCTGGTCTTATGAACATATGCTTTTCGGGCTTGCAGTTGCCAATACCTGTCGACGATGCGGCGGTAACGGTGCTCGAGGTGCACAACAAGGCATTCTTCGCACGTATATGCCAATCGCTTGCTTCGCAGAGAGGCTCAGACGCAATCGAGCCGCATACGTTTTGGGATGAGGCGGGGAAAGAGTGGAAAGCATCGAACTGCCTTTTGGTTGTAGACACTCCCTTGGATTTACCGTGGGACGATCGCGCTTTGGCAGGCGGCTTGGCGAATCGCATGGCGGAGTTGACACATGAGGACGCGGATGTCCGGCAAGGCGTGGAGGATGCATTTGCGCTTTTGCAATCGCGCCTTCGGCAAGTAGCGATTATGCTCGATTCCGAATATGCATTTGAAGTAGACTGGGAACTGAAGAAATACTTACGGACCTATGGGTTCGGTGTTGAGCTCGACGAAGACGAGCCGCTCATTGACAAATTAATAAAGTTTCTCATGCTGGCCAAAGATGCCTCGCTTGATAAGGCGATCGCGTTTGTGAATCTGAAACTTTTTCTAACCAAAAACGAGCTCGAACAATTCTACGAACAAGCTTTTTTCGCGGAATTGCGCTTGCTGCTAGTGGAGAACGTCGAGGATGCAATAGCATACAAGCGTGAGCGTAAACTAGTTATTGACCAGGACTTTATCGAGTCATGGTAAATACTTCCATCAGGTATGACCGTCCCTCTCGCAGTGGGGATTATGCGCCATCGGTTTTGGCGCAGTGTCATCCTGACTGGTAATCAA
>DMNP01000003.1:4529-6405 GCA_003452695.1 Eggerthellaceae bacterium | reverse complement strand
AGCTGCGCGAGAAGCAGAAGGCCAAGTTCATCTACGGCATTCTGGAAAAGCAGTTCCGCAGCTACTACAAGCGCGCGTTGTCGCAGGAAGGCGTTACGGGTGAAAACCTGATGGCCATCCTGGAATCGCGCCTGGACAACGTCGTGTTCCGCCTGGGCTTTGCACGCACGCGCAAGGAAGCCCGCCAGACGGTCACCCATGGCCATATCACCGTGAACGGCCGCCGCGTCGACATCCCGTCGTACCGCGTCCGTCCGGGCGATCTGGTTGCCGTGGCGCCGAAAGCCCGCGACCTGCTCGTCATCAAGAGCGCTCTGGTCTCCAACGAGCGCGTGTCGGTTCCGGCCTGGCTGGAAGTCGACATCGAGAAGCTGCAGGGCTCGGTGCTCTCGCTTCCCACCCGCGATCAGATCGACCTCGACATTAACGAGCAGCTGATCGTCGAACTCTTCTCGAAGTAATCGCGCCCGAAGTAAGGAGGCTTATCGCATGACAGAGTTCATGAGGCCTACAGTCACAACGGAAGAAGTGAACGAAACGGTTGCCCGCTTCATCGTCGAGCCGCTCGAGCGTGGCTACGGCAGCACGCTGGGCAATTCGCTGCGGCGCGTGCTTCTGTCCTCGCTCGACGGCGCCAAGGCGACCGCCATCCAGATCGAGGGCGTGCAGCACGAGTTCACTACGGCCGAGGGCGTGATCGAAGACATCACCGACATCGTTCTGAACGTGAAGGGCCTGGTGTTCCAAGCGCTGAACGGCGATATCGACGAAGCCGTCGCACACGTGTCCGCCGAGGGCCCGTGCGTGGTCACGGGTGCCGACCTGCATGTGCCGACCGAGTTCACGCTTATCAACCCGGAACACGTAATCGCCACGGTTGCCGACGGCGGCCAGCTGGAAATGTCCATCCGCATCGGCGTCGGGCGCGGCTATGTAGACGCCGACCGCAACAAGCGCACCGAGGATCCCATCGGCATCATCCATGTGGACTCGCTGTTCTCGCCGGTGCGCCGTTGCACGATGAACGTTACCAACACGCGCGTCGGGCAGCGCACCGACTACGACAAGCTGGTGCTCGAGGTGGAAACCGACGGATCGATGACGCCGACCGACGCCGTGCTTGCGGCCGTGAACATCATCAACCAGTACATGGGCGCGTTCATGACTCTGGCAGAGGTCGAAGAGGAAGGCGAGGTCGAGGTCGTGTCGATCTTCGCCCCCGAAGGCCAGGAATCCAATGCCGAGCTGGACAAGCAAATCGAAGACCTGGATCTTTCGGTGCGTTCGTACAACTGCCTGAAGCGCGCTGGCATCCATTCGGTTCGCCAGTTGGTCGAGTTCTCCGAGAACGACCTGCTGAACATCAGGAACTTCGGCGCCAAGTCCATCGAGGAAGTGAAGGACAAGCTTATCTCGATGGGCCTGAACCTAAAACTATAGGCAAAGGGGGACGGCTTCCTGTGACGGTGCATTTCGGCGTCGGAACCTGCTTCGCCGCGCTTACGGCGCGAAGGCCGTGCGCTTGGCTCGGCAGAACCTTCAGCCCAACTGCACGCGCCACAGAAACCCTCGCCTTTGTTGATTAGAGGAGAAAGATTATGAGACACAACTACAAGGGTCGCAAGCTCGGCACGAGCCCGTCGCACACCAAGGCGATGAAGCGCTCGCTGACGGCCGCGCTTCTGTACAACGACCGCATCAAGACGATCGAGTCGCGTGCCAAGGAGATTCGCGGCGAAGTCGACCGCATCATCACCTGGGCCAAGAAAGGCGACATCCATTCGCGTCGTCTGGCCATTGCCCGTCTGGGCGGCGGCGAGCAGAACAAGGAAATCGTCCGCGAGATCTTCGAGAAGGTCGAGCAGGGCATGTTCGC
>DMNP01000003.1:0-4406 GCA_003452695.1 Eggerthellaceae bacterium | reverse complement strand
CCCATGGTCATCATGGAGCTGTGCACCGAGCCGGTGAAGAAGAAGGACAAGAAGGCGACTGCTGCTCCCAAGAAGGCAGAGCCGAAGAAGGTGGAAGAAGTCGTCGAGGACGCAGCCGAGGAAACGGCCGACGAGGTTATCGACGTCGAGCCCGAGGCTGCCGAATCCGTGGCTGAAGAGGCTGTGGAAGAAGCTGCCGAGGAACCTGCTGCCGAGGCAGAGGCCGAGGCAGAGACCGAGGCCGAAGAGCCCGCCACCGAGGAAAAGCCGGCCGAATAGCGGCATCGTTTCACGTACGTGCGCAAGGGGTCGTCCTGTCGGGCGGCCCCTTGTTATTTGCTCCGAGCCCGGCCGCTTATCGCCTGCGAGCAAACGAGATTGCGCCGAGCAGGACGATCCCCAAAGCAACGGCGCCGAGTGCGACCGGTGCAAGCGGAAGGCCGGCAAGGCCTGAACCGCCGATTCCCGCGGGGGAATCCGATGCATTTGCGCTGTGTGACACGGCGGGTGCATCGCGATACGTCTTCGTGCCCGCAAGCGCACGCGCGTTGTCTTCCCATGCCGGGTTCAGCATGAACGAGCGCAGCGCATCGGCCGGCGATCCCCACAGCACCAGGATGTCGCGTTTTACCGAACCGAAAAGCCCGTAGGCTTCCTCGGCTCCTTGCGTAACGGCCACGTAGTAGCGCTGGTCGGCGCTTATCGGCTGCGTGCCGACGAGCACGTCGCTCAGCCGTGCACCCGCGTGTGCGTTCCAGTCAACCGCATACGACAAGCCGCCCGCCAGGAGCACTTTGCCCGCATCTGCAGCAGACACGCTGCCTGCCGCCAGCTGCTTGCGGCAGTGCGCGGCCCTGTCCAGCGATTCTTCGAGCACGCTCGCGATTTGGGATCCGGTCAGGTAATAGCCATGCACGGTGGAATCGTCGGGAAGCATGGATGCAATGCCCGACCAGGCAATCGCCCCTTCGGGCAGTCCGGAGCGTATGCTCGCCACGTCCACCAGGGCCACATCTGCGCGCGTTTCCTGCAGCAGGGCCGCGCAGGCAACGTCTCCGAGGGGGCCTCCTTGGGTGCAGAGCTGCCCGAAGGTTTCGTCGTCCAAGGGGTAGGCTTGCATGCCCGTGGCGGCTGCCGTGTCTGCGAAGGTGATGTTCACGGTCATGTCGCGCGCCGATTGCGTGGGAAACTGCACGGTAACGTCGGAGTTCACGCGCGCAGCGGGCACGTCGTCCGCGTCGTTATACAGCGGCAGGGCAACTGTGGCCAGCTCATCGCCATAGTTCGCGGCGCACGATTGCGCATCGTAGAACGGCTGGGCGGTGTACGGCCGCGCCCAGCTCCAGTCGGTGGTGTAGGCGCCCGTATCCGGAGTGGCCTCGAAATACAGTTCCATGACCGCCGGCCGATGGTCGCTGTCGTTTGCCGTGTTGGCTGCTCCGAAATCGCGGTACATTCCTTTGTCGACGTGCCAGACAACGATGCCGCCGCGCGGATTTCCCATGGCGTATTCGCCGGCCAGCGCCGCATCGTGCCCTTCGGGCTGGCGGTTTTCTATAAGGTAGAACTGGTCGGGGTCGCGCGTCGGCACGAGCAGCGACTGGTATCCGCGGTCCGAGAGCTGGCTTCTTACGTCGTAGCTGCCCGATTCGGTTACGATGCGCGGCATCTTCCAGCCCAAAACATAGCGGCTCCAGGCGTCCATCGCGGTCGGCTCGTTGGCTTTCGTGCCGTCGGCAAGCACCGTTTCCACCCAGCCCCCGTTGTCCATAAGGCTCAGGGGGCCGACGGCATAGGCACCCCACGGCGCGTCCTGCGGATTGTCGTTCAGCGCATACAAGTCGGGCAGGCCCAGGTAGTGGCCCAGTTCGTGGTACAAGATGCCAACGGGTTCGGGGCTTACGACATCTGGCGGGTCGTATTCGTTCCACAGGTGCTCGGCGATGGCAATGTACGAATCCAGCTTCAAAGCCGCCCCCGCCGCGGCCTTGTCCGAAACGATGCCCGCGTGTGGCCAGATGGTGGGAATGTCGTTTCGCGCCGGATCGCCGAGCGTCGATGCGTCCAAGCCGGCCACGCACACGCAGACGGCAAGTTCGTCGGGGGATATGGCGTCGTCGATGTTCGCGTCGTATGCTTCGGGCGAAGCGTAGAAGGATGCCGCCTCGAAAGCGTCCATGACGACCGCGGCGAATTCCTCCGATATGCTCTCGTCCTCGTTCACAAGCCCCCAGGCCCCGTGCGCCTGGGGCAGCGTAACGTGCACGACGCCATCGCCTGCCCGGTCGAACGCATTGTGGTTTCCGTCCACGCCCGTGGCGCTCGTTTCCGGTGCCGGCGCGAACGTGAAGGTGCCGCCAGACATGTCGCGGTAATACGAGGCCAGCGAATCGTTGCCGAAAATGGAGCTTCCCCAGTCGTAGGAATCGTCGTAGGCAACTGCCCCGGCGCCCCCGTTGTTCGCATCGCCAGCGAATTCCACCACGATAACGAGCAGCGGCAGGTTTTGTTCGCGGTCGCGCCCTTGTTCCCGGCTTGTCTCGGTCGATTGGCCGTGTCCTTGCCCGCGTCCCCATTCGCCCGCATCGGCCGAGGGCTCTTCGGCCAATGCCGCCGCTGCCGAGCCTGCGGGTTCGGGCAGGGCCGGCAAGATGCCCGCCAAGCACAGCGCAAACAACGCGACCATGAAGGCGCAGATGCAAAAGCGTCCCGCCACCAGCCTCTGCGCTGGCATGACGGAGCGGGCAGGCGAAGCGCCTCGTTGTCGATTAGCGGTATTCACAGTTCTACTATAGCAAACGCCCCGCGCTTCGCCGTGCATGCAACGGGAGCTGCTCCAAAATGCGCGGCAGTGCAAAAACCGGAGCCGCTTCCTACGGCGCGCTCATGTCTGCAATAACCGACTTCGGTTTTTGCGTTTCACCCGTGCCGGCTTATTTGTTCGCAGGGTAAATATTCTTGTCGCGCTACAGTTTTGCCAATAGCGGTATCATAGACGGGCTTTATTGTTTGGCGGAGCGCCGACCTGGCGGCTTCCCGCCATTGCGAAAGGGGACGTTGTGGCAATACCCGAGATGATTTCGCTGGAAGATGCGCGCGAGCTCGTGCTGTCGCGCGTGTCGGCGATGGATGTGGAAGAGGTTGGCATACTCGAGCTTATCGGGCGCGTTGCCGCCGAAGACCTGGCAAGCGACATCGATATCGCGCCGTTTGCGCATGCCGCCATGGACGGCTATGCCCTGCGTGCTGCCCAGTTGGCAGACGCAAGCCCCGATCATCCGGTCGAGCTGGACGTTATCGCAGAAGTGCCCGCCGGCAGCTTTTTCGAAGGCGACATTGCAGAGGGCCAGTGCGTGCGCATCATGACAGGAGCGCCGCTGCCCGCCGCAGCGGACTGCATGGTGAAATACGAGCTGGTGCAGGTCGTTTCCGGCGATGGCCGCCAGGGCAGCCGCGTGGCCTTCACGGAAACCACCGAGCCGGGAGCCCAGATTCGCCAGGCGGGCGAAGAAGCCCGTGCGGGCGAGGTCATCGTGCATGCAGGCGAGGTCGTGCATTCCGCAGGCGTCGGCTTCCTGGCCGGCTGCGGCGTTACGCGCGCGAAGACCTATCGCCGCCCCACGGTGGCCATAATCGCCACCGGGTCCGAGCTGGTCGAACCCACCGAGGTTCCCTCCAAGGGCAAGATTCGCAACTCCAACAGCTACGCCCTTGCCGCCTGCGCCATCGATGCAGGCGCCCTGCCCACGGTGCTGCCCATCGCCGCCGACGATTTCGAAGGCTTGAAGGCCGAGGTGCTGGCAGCCACAGCCGATTACGACTTCGTCATCACGAGCGGCGGCGCGGCCAACGGCGATTACGACTTCATAAAAAAGGTGGTGGATGCCGCAGGCGATTTGCTCATGACCACCGTGAACATGCGCCCGGGCAAAGCCCAGACCTTCGGCATCGTGAACAACACGCCCGTCTTCGGCCTGCCGGGCAACCCCGCCGCCGCCTATCTGGGTTTCGAGATGATCATCCGTCCCGCGCTGCGCAAGATGCAAGGCTACTCGCATTTCGAGCGCCCCCATGTGAAGGCGCGCCTGACCGCCCCCACCAAAAAGAAGGACCCGCGCCGCATCTTCAACCGGGCCACGCTGACCAAAGCCCCCGACGGCACCTACGAGGTAACCCTCGCAAAGAACCAGAGTTCGGGCCTCTTCGGCCCCATCCAGCGCTCGAACTGCTTCATTATCCTGCCCGAGGGCCCCGGTGCCTACGCCGCCGGCGACATCATGGACTGCGTGCTCCTAGACATTCCCGAAGAGGTTGTTCTTTAGGGTACGCCGGCCTACGGTCGGCGTATCAAGCCGACGCTGCGAAGCCGCAGTGCACGCCGTCTAGGCGTTCAGGGCCCGCCTCGC
>DMNP01000119.1:5393-6127 GCA_003452695.1 Eggerthellaceae bacterium | reverse complement strand
GAGTCGAGCTGGGAGGGAATCTGATCGAATATCTCCCGTATCACGAGCTTGTGCTCGTCTGGCGCGTATTGGGAGATATCCTCCCTGTACAGGCGGATGATGTCCCCTTGGACGGAATGGACGGCGCCCATGTCCTTGTCGGCGACGAACCGCTCGACTGCAGCCGGCATCCCGCCAACCATGAGGTAGTGGTGGAACAGAGACAGCAGTCGCTCGTGCACGGGCTCGAAAACGGGCTTGCGATCCTCGAAGCAGCGCAAGGTTTCGGCGATGACGTCGTCGCCCACCCCGTTCGCCCAGCAGAACTCCTCGAAATCGAGCGGGTACATGTCGACGATGCGGACGTACCCCACGGGCAGCGATCTCACGCCGCGCAGTTCGACGCCAAGCAGCGACCCCGAGAGCACGTAGTCGTAGTCCCCCCGCCGCACGAGGTACTTGATTGCCGTGACGGCCTCCTTGCACTTCTGCACCTCGTCGACGAAGATGGCGGTCTTGCCGGGGACCAGCCTCTGCCCGGCGAAGGCCGATATGGCCATGAACAGCTCGTCCACGTTGCGCGCTGCGTCGAAAGCGTCGCGGACGTCGCCTTGCTCTACGAGGTCGAACTCGATGACGTTCTCGTATTCCGCATGGAGGAACTCCCTCACCAGGTACGTCTTGCCAACCTGACGGGCCCCCGTAACGAGGAGGGCGCGGTTGCCATGCTCGTCTCGCCACGCGGCGAACTCCTC
>DMNP01000119.1:0-5322 GCA_003452695.1 Eggerthellaceae bacterium | reverse complement strand
GAGCGCTTTTCTCCTCAACATGGCTCTCACCTCGTGATTTGTATTTTTCCATCCTTTGCATGATGATTATAGTGTATTTTTCCAACCTCTAATAGTCCCGATTCGCGCATCTTTCAACCCGAGTAGATCGGGCCGTAATTTCTTTTCATTGCACTCGTTTGCACTTGTCAAGCTTCGGGTCTGCGTCAAAATCACCATCGTGTGCGCAAATCCGCAAATCCGCGGCACCGGCCACATGTCGGTTAAGAAGAGGCTGTTCATTTCGCACATACGATGGGAAATCCGAATATTACACCGATGAAAACCCGAATGTATAGCAATAGAAATTCCGAATTAATAGAACTTGAGGATGATTGCTTTCTTTTGTGATTCGGAACCGACAATAATCCGCTCCACGTAATACAGTTTCTAAGATCTCCACCTCAAAACTACTGTTCGGCTCCAAACGGCCGAGGATATACAAGATACTCTGTCTAGAGCAATTGCATTGATCCGGATCAGTAATCTGGCCGGACAGTACTTTCGGGCAAGTGCATCTTTCGTAGTCAAGCTCGTAGACACGGCCGGGCTCGATGACTCTCCCGAAGTATCCGCTTCCGTTCATTGCCTCGCCGTAAACCCTGTCCAGATCGCCATCGCAGGATTGGTAGAGCTCGAGCTGGGCGGGTAGGACACGGTCCTTCACGCATGCGATAGCCTGATTATAATACTTATCTTTCATGTTATTGATCTCCTTTTCAAACTCCGATTTGTCGCTCAGACGCAATTCTTCGGCTCGGGCGGGGTTGTAGCTATGGCGAATGCCGACATAATTCGCCAAAATATCAGTATGACTGGAAAGGACTGCACGCGCATGGTTCAAACATGTGATGCGATGCTTGGCGTCTCACTGTTATCGGCGAAGCGTGGAAAGGCTATCGGTAAACCGTAGAACAGCTACCGACGGAACGTGCTGCACGCAGCGCATCGCACCGCACTTCGCCGATGACCATTCCACGAACCGCCGATGACCAGAACTCGTCGATGATAATTCCAAAAGCAGTGTTGACTCTCCCCTCGGGGGATGGGCGATGATCGCCTCGTCGCGACACGAAGGGATGGAACGGACATGCTCAAGATCGGCGAGTTCTCGAAGCTCTCGCAGCTGACCGTGAAGGCGCTGCGCTTCTACGAGCGTGAGGGAATCCTCGCGCCAAGCAAGGTCGACCCGCACACGGGATACAGGCTCTACACGACCTCGCAGCCCATGGAGGCTGCAAAGGTGAAATCGCTGCGACAGCTCGGGGTCTCCGTCGAGGAGGTAAGGCGGATCATCGCTGGGGCCGACGCGCGCGAGACGCTGCAGCGGAAGGCCGAGGAGCTCCGGGCCGAGCAAGCCGGCATAGCCGTCCGCATCTCCATCATCGACTATCTTTTCAAGGAGGGCGAAATGGACTACCAGGTCACAGAGAAGGCCATACCCGCAACAATCGTATACTATTCCGAGGCCACGCTGGAGAAATACTCGGACGCCATGCAGTGGATCCCGGCCCAGGGCGCCGAGGTCCGTGCGCTCAACCCCGGGCTGAAGTGCGCCGAGCTGCCGTACGAGTTCGTCGAGTACCTCGACGGCGAGTACCGCGAGCGCAACGTGCGCGTGAGGCACTCCGAGGCCGTAACCGCACGCGGCGTTGAGAGCGACAACATCAAGTTCCGCGACATCCCCGAGACGAAGGTGCTCAGCCTATACCATAAGGGCGCCTACGAAGAGATCGGCGCGGCCTACGCCTACATCTACCAGTACGCCGAGGACGATGGCTACGAGGTCGTCGGCCTCAGCCGCGAGAGCTACATCGACGGCGTCTGGAACAAGGATTCCGTCGACGAGTGGCTCACCGAGATTCAGCTTCTCGTGAAGTAGAAGTCGCCACGGGTGGCGCATAGCGGAATGGCTACCAGCTCAGCATGCTGTACTCTTCCTTGCGTCGAATCGATGACCTGAGTTCGGCACAAATGCGCCGGGACGATTTACGGGCGCCTAACGTATAATTAGCGCGAGGCCGATTCCGGCGAGATGCGAACCCAGAGAGGCGTGGTGGGAACCATGTGCTTCAGGCCCAGCCCGGTGGAAAAGAAAGACGTACAGATGGCCAACTGCCCGACATGCGGCATGCCCGTGGCGGCGGAGCCCGGCGTCACGAGCGGCACGTGCCCCTACTGCGGAGACCCGATCCCGCCTCAGCCGCCCGACGACTTCAGCCAGATCGACCCCTCTCACAGCACCAGGATCCTCTAGAGATCGGCGCTGGCTAGAACTCCACCTCCGCGAGCTCGTCCAAGTCGTCGATGGCCGTCGTCACGGTATTCTCGACCACTGCCACGGAAGCTGCCGTGGTCAGGTTGCCGTCGCTGCCGGTGACGTCGCTTTGCAAGGCGGCGACGTCGGCGGCGAGCGAAGAAACGCTTGCGTAGTCGACGGGCTTCGCCTGCGAACTCCCTGACGAAGTAGAGCCACGTCGTCCGCGACTGCGCCGCCATGCCCGACAGGGACCCCGCGAATTCCGACATGGCCGCAGCCGTCACGCCCTCGGCGGAGCCAACTCCCGATTCGCCCAGCCACGATAGCGTATTCCTGGCAAAGCCGAGCTTCCTTCTCGTCGTGCTGTCGGCATACTCCCGGCCTGCGAGGCGGTCCTCGTACGCTCGGTACGTGTCGAGCAGGCGGCTGGGGACCTTGAATCTGGTTCGGTCCCCGTACATCGGGGCGGGCCGCCCCGTCTCCGCTATGTCGAGCAGGGCGTGGGCTGCGCGGAACCTCTGCTTCTCGTATGCCGTCAGGGGCGTGCCCGGTATTCCCGTGTCGGCCAAGAAGCGCCCTACCGCCGCTTCGTCGAGGAGTCCTCCGTACCGCTCATCGCAATACTTTGCCAGCCGGCGCCGTTCCTTGCCGTACGCCCTGATTGGATCCGGGCCGTACCTTTCCGTCTCAAGATACGAAAGGCCACGCTTTACGGCATCTTGCGCTATATACTTCATTCTCATCGCCTCCTAGATCGTAGCTGCAAGATGCTGCAAGTCTAGGATGCATTACGTTATGCGAAGCGCGCGATATGCCGTCAGGCTTCTCACCAGACAGTCTAAAAGCCGCCTTCGCATTTCCCTCGGCACAACATTAGTCGAGGTATGCGAAGCTTCACATACCTCGAAAAAGCAGTCGTTGATCCCCGCCTCCTCGACGACGCTCCATTACGTCCGCGAATAAACGTATTCCGCGATCGTAGTCAAGCGTTACGGTCTCGAAGGAGTAGTTTATGCTGCCCGTCTTGTACCCGACGTTGCGCACGCAGTCGCCCAGGCCTGTCACGGAAATGCGCGGAATCATGATCTCCTTCGCGTTATGACCTGCTCGGACCATGCGCGGCCCGCTGTTGAGCACGTGCGAGACCGCCGCCCTCTGGTAAACCTTGTCTATCACGCTCACGTAGTTGCGCGCGAACTCGATGCTGTTGGCCATGTCAAGCCTTCCTTTCCCGGCACCCACGCGCCACTAGTCGTTGTTGCTTACTCGGAGTCGTCGACGCCGGCGATCCCCATGAAGTGCTTCAGCTGCTTGCCCGAATCGGTCGCGGTTCCCGCGTTCGGCAGCCCGGTCTTGCCGGACTGCTGCTTCTGGCCGCCGTCCTGGAACAGCCACGGCTCGGCCGCCTTCAGCGCGTCGATGTCGCCCGCGTGGTCGTCCAGGAGCGCACGGGCCGCCTTCACGTTGCGAACGCCCGCGAGCTGCAGCTTGAAGTCGACGCGCTCCGACTCGCCCTGCGCCTTGAGCTCTGCGATCTCGCCCCTTAGCGCCTCTGCTGCCTCAGCTGTCTTGGCAGCGCCTGCGACCTGGGCCTCGAGCTCTGCGATGCGCTTGTCGCGTTCCGCCAATTGCGCCTCGTAGGCGTCTGTGTTTGCGCCCGTTCCCGCTCCGGAAGCTCCTGCGGGATTTCCGGCAGGTTTTCCAGCGCCGGACGCGCCTGTTGCTTGCTGCGTTTCCTGCTGCGATTGTTGCGCCTCTTGCTGTTGCTAGCTCTGCTGCTGCGTGTCCTGCTGCTGCGCTTGCGTGCCATTCTGCTCACCGTCCATCGATCGATCCTTTCATCCAGGCGGGCAGAACGAAAAATGCCCGCACCATTACCGATGCAGGCATTGTCGCCGGACGTCACAATGTCAAAGGGCGCCACGGTTTCCCGCATCGCCCCTCCGATGGACTGTTCTCCTGTCCAGGCTAACCCAACCGTCATCGCCTCGTACGGTCAACGCCGCCGGCTTGTTCACCCTTTCTGCGCCAGATGCCCGCAAAAAGCGCCAGGAAAAGCGCACCGGCGGCAGTCGCTGCGAGCGCGGCCACCATCCCTCCGAAATCATCGCCGGTCTTGGGCGATGAGCCGGAAGACGTGTTGGGCGACGCGCCCTTCGTCGTGCCAGACGACGTCTGCGTCCACTTCGCGTACAGCGTCACATCGGCCGTGACGCGTTTCGAGAAGTCGTATGCTTTCGTGCATGATTTGTCGATGTGCCAGCCGCCGAAGGTCCAGCCGTCGGCCTTGGGGTCTGAGGGCTTGGAGGCAGTCTTGCCGTCCTCAACCTCCTGCGCGGCGGGTGCCGTGCCGTGCCCGTTGGCGTCGAAGCTCACGGTATGCTTTGTCACGGGTGCAGGCGCGTCCTTCTCCCATTCGGCCGTGAAGGCGTGGTCGCCCTCGACCTCGTAGTCGGCTCCGGCTTCGTACTCCGAGCCCTTCCAGAATTTGAACGTGTATCCCTCTCGCGTCGGCGCTCCGGGGAGCTTGATAGTGTCGCCCACGTTCGCTTCGATAGTGATCGTGCCGGTCTTGCCATCGATCGTTCCGCCGGCCAGGTCGAAGGTGAGAGTGCCCTTCTTTGCCGTCTCGGCATACGTCGCCGTGTAGGTGGCGTCGCCCGTAACGGGGACGATATCCTTGTCCCAGCCCTTGAACGTGTACGTGCACCGCGCCGTGGCGGGCTTCTCCGGCGTCGCGCCCTTGTACTCCGGCGTCTCGCCGTAGGCCACCCTGCCGCCCTGCAGCTCGGTCCCGTCATCGTTCACGAACCTCACCATATACTCGTTGACCGTCTCGGAGAAAAGTGGCCGGTAGGTCGTAACCGCGCCTTCCACGGTCCCGCCATCCCAGCTGGTGAACGCGTAGGTGTACTGCGCGGTCGCGGCCTTGGACGGATCCCTGCCGTCGTAGACGGGGGCGGGCTCGCCCTCCACGTAGGTCTTTTCTTGCAGTACGCTCTCGTCGCCATCGAGCCACCGGAGCGTGTAGACCGCCCTGATGG
>DMNP01000278.1:3058-14979 GCA_003452695.1 Eggerthellaceae bacterium | reverse complement strand
GCGGGTACCGGCTACGGCTACGATGCAGGTGGCGGTTACTAGCAGCGCGTCTTTGGCAACCTCAGCTCGAGGTCATCGACGATAAACCGCCCAGAATCCGCCAATGCGGCACGATGCGACATGAACCTCGCGCTGCCCTGGCTGCACAAGAACACGGCTTCGACGCCCCAACCCGTTGCCGCCCAGGCCACTACCGCGCAAAGAACTGCTGCAGCGCGTCAACAGCGTGCTCGTCGAAGGGAATGGGCGAAGAACTCATCTGTCCTTTGCCCATCTATCATGGCAGCGCCAGCGCCACAACATGCCTATGCGTTTGAAACGGCAGAAGAGCTTTCGGACGCAGCCGATGCGCTTTCGCTCGCAGCCGATGCGGAGCTGCTCTCGGATGCGGCTGCGCTTTCGGACGCGGACGATTCCTCGGACGATGCCGCACCCTCGGACGATGCCGCGCTGCCCGACGCTTCCGAGCCGGCAGAAGCGCCAGCAACGGTTTCATCCGCAGATTTAAGCGCCTTCACGCCCTCGTCGTATAAATCCTGCACCTCTTTCACGCGCTTTTCGTAAGCAGACCAATCGTAGCTTTCGCCTGCGCGGGAAACCTCGGCGTACAAATCTATGTAGGCATCCAGCGCCTTGCGCATCTTGTCGGTGCCATCCACGTACTTGTCGCGGATATCCTTCATCGCCTCGGGGGCTTCGATGTCCGCCAAGCTGTCGAGCACTTTGTAAGCGTTGTCGGCTTGGGTGCGCATGTTAACCACATCGCCGCGCGAGACGGCGTCGACGAACTGGTCGAGCTGGTCATCGAGTTGCACCATGGCCTCGTTCACCTGCGACATGTAGGCACGGTTCGCCTGCTGTTCGTCCGTTGCCGACGTTCCCGCATTCGGGCCGCATCCAGCCAGGACGCCAGCCAGGACGCATGCGCATGCAGCCATGCCGATCTTCGCGATAATGCCATTGCTCATAGGAAACGCTCCTCTGCAGTTTACAAGTTTGTATGACATTATCACTGAATCGCGGTTTCGGGCGGAGCGCGTTACCGAAACGCATAACAGCAACAGCGCAGCAGGTCGCCGCCGCCGCCTCTGGCTCTACCGGGAAAGGCTGAATACCGGTACCAGGTACCCGTATTCACTGCCGGGAAGGGGCGGAGCAGGCTGCACACTCTGCTTGTATGATGAATGTTCTTGCAATCTATGTGGTGCTTTCTTACGATAGTCGTTCACATTCTGAAAAGATTGGGGCGATGTCTCATGAGTATACGTGCGGGGATTGTCGGTGCAGCCGGGTTCGCGGGAATCGAAGCGGCGCGCCTGCTTATCGGCCATCCTGAATTCGATTTGACGGCAGCCACATCCAACGAGCTGGCCGGCCGCAAGCTTTCCGATGTGTATCCCGCCTTCGCCGGCGTAACCGACTTGGCATTTTGCTCGCACGAAGATGCGGCGCTTGCCGATTGCGATGCGGTGTTTCTGGCGGTGCCGCACACGGCAGCCATCGCGCAAGCCCCGGCGCTCGTGGAAGCGGGCGTGGCCGTTATCGACCTCTCGGCAGATTTCCGCCTGAAAGACCCCGCTGTTTACGAGCAGTGGTACCAGGTGAAACACACGGCGACCGACCTGCTTGCACAGGCCGCTTTCGGCCTTCCCGAACTGTTCCGCGACGACCTGCAAGCCCTTGCCGAGCGCCACGCTGCCGGCGAAGGCGTTCTCGTGGGCTGCGCCGGCTGCTATCCCACGGCCACATCGCTTGCCGCCGCCCCCTTCATCCGCGCCGGCCGCTTGGGCACCGGCCCGATCGTGGTCGATGCGGTTTCGGGCGTATCGGGCGCGGGCAAGAAGGCAACCGAACGCACGCACTTCTGCTTCGCCGACGAAAACGTCGAAGCCTATGGCGTGGCAAACCATCGGCACACGCCCGAAATCGAGCAGATTCTGGGCATCGAGGGCCGTTTGGTGTTCACCCCCCATTTGGCGCCGCTCGACCGCGGCCTGCTTTCCACCGTTACGCTGCCCGTAGGCGAACGGGGAACGAGCCAGGCCGACCTGGACGCCCTGTACGCCGATTTCTACCAGAACGACCCGCTGGTGTCCGTGCTTTCCGGTGGAGCGCAACCCAAAACCTCTTCGGTGGCCGGAACGTGCCGCGCACACGTGGCGGCAGTGCACAACGAACATGCAAACGTGGTCGTCGCCACCTGCGCCATCGACAACGTGGGCAAGGGAGCGGCAGGACAGGCCGTGCAGTGCGCGAACATCGTGTTCGGGCTTTCCGAGACAGAAGGGCTCGACCTAATAGCCGTTCCCGCGTAGCAAACGAAAGGTGCAGCAAACGTGGCAGAAACAATGGACAGCATCGAACCGCTTGGCCTGCCGGGCGGAACGCCCGACCTGAACGGCTTGAACATAATCGAGAACGGTGGCGTAGCAAGCGCGCAGGGCTTCCGCGCATCCGGCGTGCACGCCGGCTTTCGGGAAGACCCGAACCGCCTGGACATGGCGCTTGTCGTCGCCGACGAACCGGCGGCCTGCGCCGCCACCTTCACCCAGAACGTATTCTGCGCCGCGCCGGTCGTCGTGTCGCGCGAGCATTTGGATGGCATGTCGTGCGGCACGGCACGGGCGCTCGTCGTGAATTCCGGATGCGCCAATGCGGCAACGGGCGCGCGCGGCCTGGATGCCGCGCGCGAAACCGCCGCCATCGTCGGCGCGGCCGTCGGCTGCCCCGCAAGCGAAGTTATGGTGGCATCGACGGGGGTTATCGGGATGCACCTGGATGTAGCGGTTTTCGAAGAGGGAACGCCTCGTGCCATGGCAGCCCTTTCGCGCGAAGGCGGCAATGCTGCCGCACGTGCCATCATGACCACCGACACGCATCCCAAGGAATTTGCCGTGGCGTTCCCGGGCGACGGCATCGGCTACGATGGCTGCACTTTCACCGTAGGCGGCATGGCAAAGGGCGCGGGCATGATCATGCCCAACATGGCCACGATGATCGCCTGCATAACAACCGATGCGCCCATCGGGGAACACGCCCTGCACCGCGCCCTGAAACGGGCAGTTGCCGCCAGCTTCAACAAGGTGACGGTCGATTCCGACACCTCCACAAACGACTGCTGCTTCGCCTTTGCCAGCGGAGCTGCAGCGCCCGGTGCAGAGGCATTCGACGCCAACGGCCCTGCCATCGCGCGCTTCGAGCATGCGCTGACAGCCACATGCGAAACGCTCGCCCGCGGCATGGCGGCCGATGGCGAAGGAGCGACGCGGCTGGTAACCGTGCGCGTGGCCGGCGCGGCAGACGATGCGCAAGCCGACGCCGCCGCCCGCACCATCGCAAACTCGCCCCTTACCAAAACCGCCATATACGGCCACGACGCCAATTGGGGCCGAATCGCCGCAGCAGCCGGTCGAAGCGGAGCGCAATTCCGGCAAGAAGACGTGGCCATCGACATAATGGGCATACCCGTGCTGCGCCGCGGGCTGCCCGTTCCCTTCGACGAGGACGAGGCCCTGCGACGATTCGAGCGCCCGGAAATCGACATCGACGTCGACCTGGGCGCGGGCAGTGCAACCACGACCATCTGGACATGCGACTTTTCGCATGACTACGTAACGATAAACGGAGATTACCGAACATGAAGTTTTCGAAAGACACGCGCCCGAACGGCGTGACCGACAAAGAAAGCGCGCAGCTGCTGGCCGAAGCGCTGCCGTGGATTAAAAACATTACCGGCAAGACCATCGTCATAAAGTACGGCGGGGCGGCCATGGTCGATCCCAAACTGCGCGCCGACGTGATGGCGGACATCGTGCTGCTGAAAACGGTTGGCGTGAACCCGGTCATCGTGCATGGCGGCGGCAAGGACATCACAAAGGCCATGAACGACGCCGGCATCGCGGTGGAATTCAAGGACGGCCAGCGGGTGACCACCCACGAGGGCATGGACATCGTACGCACCATCCTGGCGGGCAAGGTGAACCAGGAACTCGTGCGCGCCCTGAACGAGCACGGCAACATCGCCGTGGGCGTGAACGGGGTGGACGGGGGCACGGTCATCGCCGAGCCCGTGTCGAAAGAGCTCGGCCGCGTGGGAAACATAAAGCGCATTAACGGGGCCCTGCTGCAAGACCTGATCGATGCCGACTACATCCCGGTCATCGCGACTATCGCCATCGGAAACGACGGGGGCTATTGCAACGTGAACGCCGACGTAATGGCCGGACAGATAGCCGCAGCTACCGGAGCGGCCAAAATCCTGTTCCTGACCGACGTGGACGGACTGTACCTGGATTTCGACGACAAGGACACGCTGGTGTCGCAGCTGTCGCTGGACGAAGCCCGCGAGCTTATCGAAAGCGGCACGTTGTCGTCGGGCATGATCCCCAAGCTGCGCTCGTGCGTTACCGCGCTCGAGGGCGGCGTGCCGAGCGCCTACATCGTGAACGGCACGATTCCCCATGCCATCCTGCTCGAAATGCTCACGCTGTCGGGCGTGGGCACGGCCGTCTACACCGACGGGAGGGATGCCGTGAACGCCGTGCACACCCCCATCGGGAACTTCGCGAGCAAGCTGCTGGAGAACAAGAACGGCGACAAGTAGCCGCCAGCGCGTTTGCCCGCCCCGGGCAACACGGCGACGGAAGGCAACGCCCCGAAGCCAAGCGGCATTACTGCATCGATCGCCTTGTGGAAAGGGAAAAAGCCATGACCCTGCAAAAACAAATGGAGTTGGAAGAAACATACGTCATGCACACGTTCGGACGCAAGCCCGTCGAATTCGTGCGCGGCGAAGGCATGCGCCTGTGGGACGACAAGGGAAAAGAGTACCTGGACTTCCTGAGCGGCATCGGCGTCATCAGCCTGGGACACTGTCATCCGAAGCTCGTGAAGGCGCTCTCCGACCAAGCGGCAAAGCTTATGCACGTAAGCAACTACTATTACGTGGAAGGCCGTGGAGAGCTGTCCGAGAAGCTGTCGAACCTGCTGAACGCCCAGGTTCCGGAAAACGACCGCGAACCTTGGCAGACTTTCTACGCGAATTCGGGCGCAGAGGCGAACGAATGCGCCATTAAACTTGCTCGCCTGCACGCACGCCGGCAGGCGGAAGCGGCCGGATCCCCCGCGCGCCCGCAGGTGATCGTCGTGCTCGAGCGCAGCTTCCACGGCCGCACGCAGGCAACGCTTTCGGCCACGGCACAGCCCGTGAAGCAAGAGGCGTTCCAGCCGTTGCCCGACCAGAAGCTGTTCGTGGCCGTGCCCCCCAACGATGTGGAGGCGCTGGAGAGAATCTTCGCGGAACGGGGCGACGAAGTGGCCGGCATGCTGCTCGAACCCGTTCAGGGCGAATGCGGCGTGTACCCGTGCACCGAAGAATACCTGCAAGCCGCGCGCCGGCTTACATCCGCACACGGCGCCGCGCTGATGTTCGACGAAGTGCAATGCGGCATGTTCCGCTGCGGCACGCCCTTCGCCTTCCAGTTCACCGACGTCCTGCCCGACATCGTGACCATGGCCAAAGGTATCGGCGGCGGGGTTCCCATGGGCGCCTGCGCCGCACGGGCGCACATTGCCAAGGTCTTCGAACCCGGATTGCACGGTTCGACGTTTGGCGGGAGCTGCCTGGCCATAGCGGCCGCGAACACGGTAATCGACACCATCGAAGCGGAGGGCATTGCAGCAAACGTCGAAGAAGTCGGCGCATACCTGCGCAAGCGCCTTGCCGAAATCGGGCAGGTGAAGGAGGTTCGCGGAAGGGGCCTTATGGTTGCCGCCGAACTGGAAGACGGGCTGGACGCGAACGCCATCGTGCTCGCGGGCTTGGAAGCGGGCCTGGTCTTCAACGCCACGGGCCCGCACACGCTGCGCTTCCTGCCCCCGCTTGTGTGCACGCATGAAGATGCCGATGCGCTCGTCGAGCGCCTTGCCGCGCTGCTGTAGAATAGCGGTCGGCGCATAGTAGTAATGGGCTGCGGAAACGCTTCGCAGATTGTCGACATGCAAGGAGGAAGCATGGCAGAACGAGAAAAGGTGGTGCTTGCCTATTCGGGCGGGCTGGACACGTCCATTTGCATTAAATGGCTGATAGACGAACACGATCTGGACGTCATAGCCGTCGTGGGCGAAGTGGGCCAAGAGCACGAAGGGCTGGAGGCCATTCGCCAGAAGGCGCTGCGCACGGGCGCCATCGAAGCCTATGTGGTGGACATGCGCGAAGAGTTCGTGAACGAGTACCTGACCGACGCCATCCGCGCCAACGCCCTGTACGAGAACAAGTATCCACTGCTCTCCGCCCTGTCGCGCCCGGTCATTTCCAAGCATCTGGTGCGCATTGCGCACGAACACGGCGCGAAGTACATCGCGCATGGCTGCACGGGCAAGGGCAACGACCAAGTGCGCTTCGAGACCAGCGTCTGGCTGCTGGACCCGACTATCCAGATTATCGCCCCGGTGCGCGAATGGCCCTTCAAAACGCGCCCCGAAGAAATAGAATGGGCGGCCGAACACGGCGTCGAGGTGCCCGTCACCAATGCCAAGCCCTATTCCATCGACGACAACCTGTGGGGCCGTGCCATCGAATGCGGCGTGCTGGAAGACCCGATGAATGAACCGCCCGAGGACATCTATACGATGACCGATTCGCCCGAGAACGCTCCCGACGAGCCGCAGTACGTGAACATAGAGTTCGAGGCGGGAATTCCAGTTGCCCTGGACGGCGTTAAGATGAGCTATCTGGACATTATCTACAAGCTGAACGAGATTGCCGGACGCCACGGCTACGGCCGCCTGGACATGATCGAGAACCGCTTGGTGGGCGTGAAGAGCCGCGAGTGCTACGAACAGCCTGCCGCCCTGGCGCTGATAACAGCCCACAAGGCACTGGAAGACATGTGCCTCGAGCGCGAAGTGCTGCACTACAAGCTGGGTATCGAGCAGAAATGGGCGGAGGTCGTTTACTACGGCCAGTGGTTCGCGCCGCTGAAGGCTGCGCTGGACGCCTTCATAGCATCGACCCAAGATGCCGTGACGGGGCTCGTGCGCTGCAAGTTCTACAAGGGCACCTGCACGGTGGTCGGCCGCAAATCCGATTACTCGTTGTACAGCTACGAGCTTGCCACCTACGACCAAGGCGACCAGTTCGACCACGAAGCTTCGGCCGGCTTCATCGAGCTGTTCGCGCTCTCGGCGAAAACCTGGGCGCAAAACCGCCAGCGCAACGCCTAGCAATGCATCGGGCGGGGCGAGGCCCCGCCCTTCGGTTTTTAACGGGAAAGGATTGGCAAGATGGCCCTCTGGTCGGGAAGATTCACCGAGGATGTTTCTGAATTCACGCAGCGCTTCGGCGCCTCGTTGCCCATCGACAAGCAACTGTACGCCCAGGACATCGCCGGATCGAAGGCCCATGCACGCATGCTGGGCGCCCAGGGCATTATCAGCGGCGAAGACGTGGACGCCATAGTGGAGGGCCTGGAACGCATCCGGCAACGCATCGAAGCGGGCGATTTCCCTTTCGACATAAACGATGAAGACATCCACATGTCCATCGAGAAGGCCCTGATTCAGGACATCGGAGAAGCAGGCGCCCGGCTGCACACGGGACGTTCGCGCAACGACCAGGTCGTCACCGATACGCGCCTATACGCCAAGCAGCGCGCAACCGACCTTATGCAGGCGAACCTGGCCCTGCGCAAAGCGCTCGTCGATGTTGCCAAGCGCCACACGGGCACCATTCTGCCCGGCTACACCCACTTGCAGCATGCACAGCCCGTATTCCTGGCGCACCATCTGCTGGCCTACGCCTGGATGTTCGCGCGCGATTACCGGCGCCTGGCCGCGGCGCGCTCGGCGGCCGACGTTTGTCCATTGGGATCGGCGGCCCTGGCGGGCACCACATACCCCCTGGACCGTCGCATGACAGCCGACGAATTGGGCTTTTCGGACATTACGGTTAACTCGCTGGACGCCGTTTCGGACCGCGACTTCCTGCTCGACCTTTCCTATGCGGCAAGCGTTTCGTGCATCCACTTGTCGCGCCTTGCCGAAGAGCTGGTGCTATGGTCGTCGTCCGAGTTCGGGTTCATAACCATGTCCGACGCTTTCTCCACGGGGTCGTCCATTATGCCCCAGAAGAAGAACCCGGATTTCGCCGAGCTCATCCGCGGAAAATCCGGTCGGGTCGTCGGCGATTTGGTGGCATTGCTCGTAACGCTGAAGTCGCTGCCGCTTGCATACAACAAGGACCTGCAGGAAGACAAGGAAGGCGCCATAGATGCAGCCAACACGCTCGAAGATTGCTATGTTTGCATGACGGGCATGGTTTCGACGATGCGCGTGAACGAAGACGCCATGCGCGCGCAGGTGAACAAGGGCTATCTTGCCGCCACCGATGTGGCCGACTACCTGGCCAAGAAGGGACTTCCCTTCCGGCGCGCGCACGAAATCGTGGGGCATCTCGTGCTGCTGTGCGATCAGCGGGGCTGCGGTCTGGAAGATTTGTCGCTTGCAGACTTCAAAGCCGAATGCGATCTGTTCGAAAGCGATATAACCGGCATGTTGGATGCGGAATCCATCGCCGATGCGCGCACGACCGAGGGAGGAACCGGCCGAGCCGCCATTGCCGAACAGCTATCGCTTATAGAACGCAGAAACGAACTGGACGAATTGTAGGCGCGCCTGCCAGAAACCGTTGGCATTGCGGTTCGCCGTGGAAGCGCCGGCAACAGCACCGATGAAGCGTGCGATGCTACAATTGCAACGTTTTAAGTAAAGGAGGGAAAACTTGGCCTCTCGCGCCATGAAGAGACGCACGGGCGTCATCCGCAGACGCAGGTCGGCCGGATGGCTTGCAGCCCTGGCTGTTGCGTTTTGCCTTGCGGGCGCCTGCACCGCCGGGGCGGTTGCCCTGGTGGCTTCATGGTTCGCAGACCTGCCCGACTATCGCAGCGCCGATGCGTTCAACACGGCGTATCCCACCTACGTATACGCCTCCGACCGCACTACGGTGCTGGCGCGCTTGCAGCTTGAATACCGCAATCCCGTGGAAATGAACCAGATAAGCCCGCAGCTTGTGAACGCGACGATCGCCGTCGAAGACGCCCGTTTCTACGACCATGCGGGCGTGGACTACATGGGCGTGATGCGCGCCCTCGTTCGGAACCTTACCGGCGGCAGGCTCGAAGGCGGCTCGACCATAACGCAGCAGTTCGTGCGCAACACGATACTCGCGGGCGAAATGGACGATATCACGATTAAGCGCAAGGTGCGCGAGGCCTACATCGCAACGCAAGTCGAGCAGCTGTACTCGAAGGACGAGATCCTGCTGATGTACCTGAACACCATCAACTACGGTGCAGGCGCCCATGGCGTGGAAGCAGCGGCGAAACGCTACTTCTCGAAGACGGCCGCAGATCTGACGCTTTCCGAATCGGCCCTGATTGCGGGAATCCCCCAATCGCCAACGTACAACAACCCACTGGAATACCCCGAGCACGCGCTGGAACGGCGCGACATCGTGCTGCAGCGCATGTTGGACGAGCACTTTATCACCAAAGACGAATATCGCGCAGCGGCCAGCGAACCCTTGTATCTGGCGCCCAGCGAATTCGAAGACAACGGCATCTTGGCGTATCCGTACTTCACCAGCTATGTGCGTTCGCTGCTCTTCGAGCACTACAACTTGTCCGAAACGGATGTGCTGAAGGGCGGCCTTTCAGTGTACACGACGCTCGACGTGGACAAGCAGATAGCCGCAGAAGAAGCCTGCGAGCGGAAGCGCACTTCGATGTCAAACGATTCCATGGAAGTTGCCATGGCGGTTGTCGACCCGACCACTGGCAACGTGCAAGCCATCGTTGGCGGATCCGATTACAATGCCAGCCAGGTTAACATCGCCACGGGGCAAGGTGGAGGCGGACGTCCTTGCGGTTCGGTGTTCAAGACGTTCACGCTGGTTACCGCCATCAAAAAGCAAATCAACCCCAACTCCACCTCGGTGGACTGCTCGTCCCCGGCCACCGTGGACGGCTACACCTTGGAGAACTATGGAAACACGAATTACGGCACGCGCAGCATAGCAAGCGCATTTGCCGTATCGTCGAACACGGGCTTCGTTCGCCTTATCGCTTCGATTGGCGTAAACGACGTTGCCCAGACCGCCTACGACCTGGGCGTGACCACCGACTTGGACCCCGCTGGCGCAGGGGCCGCCCTGACGCTTGGCGTGCAGAACATCACGCCGCTTGAACTGGCGAATTCGGTAGCAACCATTGCAAACGGGGGCGTGCACCACGAACTTTGCGCAATCGAAAGCATAGAAGACCATAACGGCAACGTAATCGTGAACAACACCGACCCCGAAGCGCGCGCCAAGCGCGTGCTGACTCCCGAACAGGCCCATGCGGCCCAAGAGGTGATGAGGGGCGTGGTCACAAGCGGCACCGGCACAAACGCTGCCATGGGCAACGGTCAGCCCGTAGCGGGCAAGACCGGCACGTCCGAAGACTACAAGGACATCAGCTTCGTCGGCATCACCCCGTTTTCCGCTGCGGCCATCTGGGTAGGAGACCCCACCAACGAGCGCTCGGTGCCCACAGGTTCGTGCGGAGACGTGTTCAGAAACTACCTGACCACGATTATGACGAACGAAAACATCGGAGTTCAACGGTTCCCTGACGCCGAAGACCCGCCCTATTTGTCGTACCACGACGACAAGTATCATATCTACGATTACTACGGGTACGGGTACGGTTCCTATTACTATCGCTAGCGACGATAGCGGCCGTGGGCTGCACCGAGCATAAGGAGCCCTGCATGCAGGAAAACATACGCACGATTGTGGATTACTTTAAAAGCGGCATCAAAGGCGCAGATGAACCGGGACGCCTCGGCGTGGAGCTTGAGCATATCGTGGTCGGGCCCCATACGGCGCCGGTAACCTATGCAGAGGAGCACGGCGTGGCCTGGATGCTCGAGCAGCTTGCCGACGAAGAGGCCACGAAGAGCTATGGCAGCGACGGAGCCCTTATCGGCCTGGCGCATGGCAACAAGGTGATCAGCCTCGAGCCCGCAGCCCAATTCGAGCTTTCCGCGGGCCCGTACGACGACGGCGAGGATGCCCGCGCGGATTTCGCGGCTTTTCAGCGAGAAATCGACGAGCTTATCGAACCCTATGGCAATCGGCTGGTAGCAGTGGGCTACCATCCAACTGCCAAGGCACTGGACCTGCCGCTCATCCCCAAAGCGCGCTATCGGTACATGGATGCGCACTTCGCGAAAATCGGCCCCTATGGCGCATGCATGATGAGGGGCAGCGCGTCCACGCAAGTGAGCATCGACTATTTCTCGGTGGACGATTGCCTGCGCAAATTGCGCTTGGCATCCGCTCTTGCGCCCCTGTTTGCACTGCTATGCGACAATACCCCCGTCTTCGAAGGCGAGCCCAGTCCGCATCATCTTATGCGCGCCGAAATCTGGCGCGAGTGCGACCCCGCACGGTGCGGCACCATACCCGGCGTGCTGGAGCCGGACTTCTCGCTCGAGAAATACGCAGAGTACATACTTCGCACGCCCGCCATATTCGTGTTCGACGAAAACGGCGTGGAGCAGCCTACCGAGAAAACCTTCGGAGAAATCTATTCCGCCCGCACCATGACCCACGACGATGTCGAGCATGCATTGTCAATGTTCTTCAACGATGCGCGCTGCAAGACCTACATCGAGATTCGGCCGGCAGACGCCATGCCCACCGCATTCCTCGGCGCTTACGCAACGCTTATCAAGGCATTGTTCTATTATCCCGAAAGCCTGAACACCCTCGACGACCTGCTTGCAAACGTGCGCGCAGTCGACGTGGAGCAGGCCAAGACCGAGTTGATGGCGGCTGGCTACGATGCCCACGTGTATGGCGCACCAGCCGCAGAGCT
>DMNP01000278.1:0-3012 GCA_003452695.1 Eggerthellaceae bacterium | reverse complement strand
CCAGCCGCAGAGCTCGTCGACGCCCTGTTCGATACGGCGCATGCAGCCCTGCCTCGGGGCGAAGCATTGCTGCTTCGCCCGCTCGAGCAGCTTGCACGCATGCGAAAGACGCTTGCCATGATGGGCAGGAAACCCTCGCGCTAGAAGGGCGCGTCTTCAGCATGCCGATGCGCTACAGACGCAAGGAGCGCCTGTCCTCGGCGGCGACCTGCGCGCCTTCGACCAGAATCCTCTCGAATATGGCGGGGCGCATGGCCACCAGACATTCTTCCCCGGCATTGAAGACCACGATGGGGTCGTCCTCTGCATGGACGGCGGCGATCAGGGATTTGATATCGTTCAGTTCTTCGCTGCTATATTCCTTCATGAGAAGCCTCCTTGCGCTTCGACGCCTTGCGGTAGCCTCGCCTGTCGATTGCTCGGCGCGAGCGAAAGCACTCGCAGGGCCCATCCTTGAACTTGCCTCTATTATAGAGATAAAATAGTACTTATGTTCGCTATTTTATGGCATCAGTGGCCCAATGCTGAGACAGCAAGACGATAATTTTTTCTAGCGCGGTTTTTTCTCGAAGAACGTTATGTGAACTGACGCAGAAACGGTCGACGACCCCGCGCTTCCGCTTACACGCGAGCTCGTGCGCACCGTGCGGTCGGCAATAGCCACCGAATCGATGCTGCAGGGATACTCGCCCTGCGCAAGCGCTGCGACAATCGATTCGGCACTGGCAATGGAAGGAGCCCCGAAATCGGCGCGCACTCCACGCAGGACGTATTCGTTGGAGGTTTCGGAGTCCAGATCGTCGAACGAAAGGGTGTAGGTATCGGCCATGGCCATAATCCGATTCAGCTCGGTCATGAGCATCGTCATGTTGTCGAAGTCGGGCATCGGAGTGGGCTGCACGCCAGCCTCCTTGTAGCGATCGATAACCGATTGCATCGTGTGCATGCGGCTTACCTGGGCCGTTGCAACGGTCGCCTCTGATTGAGCCTGTGCAATCTCGCCATCCATGCGCGCTATCTCGTTGGTGGTTCGCTGATACACCAGCATGAACCACACGATGGCCACTATCACGATCGCAAGGACGAGTATCAGCACTTTTTCGCGTCGAGAAAACGTGTACGTAAGCATCGCCGCCCCCTATTTCTTCGCAGCCGCAGCCGAAGAGCCACCCGATGATGACCCCGCACCGGCGGAGCCGCCTTCGTCTGCCGGGGCAAGGGTGATGGTCATGGTCGCGACGACACCGGGCGATGCCGTTTGCTGCGTTGCGGCCGTCGACACCGACACGTTCTTCACGATAGCCTGCTCGTACAGCACGCTGACCAGCTGCCCCACCCCGTCGAGCGTCACATCGGCCAGGTTCAGCGACATCGTATCGCCCGAAAGCGAAATCGAAGCCACGCGCGCCGAAGGCGCAACATAGCGGTCCACCAGCCCGAGCGCCTCGACCGCATCGACCGAAAGGCCCTCTTCCGACGCGCTTATCGATTCGTAACCCTCGTATTCCTCGAGCACGGCATCGTAGTTGGTCAGCTCGGAGCGGAGGGCGTTCAGCGACTGCTGCTGCGATGCCAGCTCGGCATGCTTGGCGTCCACCCGTCCGTAGAAATCCAAGATGCCGAATTTCACCACAAGAGCCACCACGATGGCCAGGATTATCGCCGTGGGAACGGCCTTGCGCACGTCTATGGTGCGCTTGTCCACGACCATCAGGTTCATGTAGGTTTTGGACGGATACTCCGTCTTCTGCTTGGCGGGCCGGTTCTTCAAGCCCGAGAACGAAATCTCCTTGCTCCAATCCAGCGCCATCTACATCGCCTCGCCTTCGAGCACGCCGGCGACGGCCAGCGCGCAAACCGGCGCGTTTTCCAGACCACGCGCTTCTGCCGGCAGCAGGTCTTCGGCGCTCATTATCGGCACCGACACGGCTTCCGAAATGGCAGTGGTCAATTGCGGGATGCACGCGCCCCCGCCCACAAAGCACAGAAGCTCGATCTCGCGTTCGGGATTGTTGAAGTTATAGAAGTTCACGACCTTGGACACTTCCAGCGCAAACCTGTCGCACAGCGCCAGGCAATCGGGATCGTCCAGCACGCCTTCGAAGTTCGTGAACTTGTAGCTGCTCGCCGTGTACGGGTCGATGCCCTTCAGGTCGGCGATGATGCGGTCGAACTCATCGCATCCGAAATCGATGGTGCGCGCCGAATCGTAGCGCATGCCGCGGAACAGCGAGATAACGACGTCGGCATGCCCGATGTTCACGAGCACGACGTCTTTGTCGGCATCTTCGGGCACTTCTTTCACGTGCTCGACGAGCAGACGCGAATACGCCATCGGGGCCGGCGTTATCATGGCCAACTTGAATCCTGCGCGCTTCAGCATTTGCGCATACGATTCGACCAGCGGCTTGGAAACCGCAGCCGCATACAGCTCCATGCGAACGACTTCGCCAGCATCGTCTCGCACGATTTCGTCTACGGCATAGTCGTATACATAGTCCTCCGGGTCGTCGCTGATGAAGTCCCGAAACTCGTAGGGCAGGTTCAGCATTAGCTCCGAAACGTTCATGGGCGGCAGTGTTACATGGCGAAAGAACACCTGCGATGCATCCAGCACCACCGCGCACCCGCGATCGCGAATGTGCTCTTCCTCGCGCATGGACCGCAAGAACTTCGCCATGGTTTCGGGAGAGGCAACCTCGCCCGAATGCGCCATGTTTTCCGGCATGCGGCTGGATATCAGGCGCATGCCCGCGCCGTCGCGCACGGCCATCTTGCAATTGTTGTTGCCGATATCGATTCCAACTAGTGCCACAGTTCCAGCCCTCCGTACCATCCACGTATGCAGCGTACGCGCCTGTAACTCTAGTATTGTACCCCTTTGCCTGCATGGACGGAACGCGCATTATGGTGTGATTGCTTCGTTCGCATGGTTCACTGTTGCCGCCCCTGGCTTGGCCGGGAGGCCCGCGCCGGGCAGGGGGCGAGGGCAAGGCTATCGGCTAACATTAG
>DMNP01000121.1:5930-6139 GCA_003452695.1 Eggerthellaceae bacterium | reverse complement strand
GGCATGGGAACCCAGTTCGACCCCAACATGCGACTGGTCTTCCTTGCCTGCCGAAGCAAGCTGGAAGAGTACTATTCAACAGCAGACTAATCTGGGCGCGGTTGTCGCACGCCTCGGTCACTCCTGCGAGCGAACGGGCTTTCCGTCCGAATCCTGTGCGCCGGCCATGAAGTAGGCTTTCGCATCCAGCGGCTCGCCGTCTCGCCAGC
>DMNP01000121.1:603-5878 GCA_003452695.1 Eggerthellaceae bacterium | reverse complement strand
CGTCTCGCCAGCGCAGCTTCAGGAAGGCGGGGAAGTTGAATATCTTCATGGCCTGCCCGCCCCCTGCTACTCTCTTCGCGAACGTGGCGTCTTCGAACAGGCGCCACCGGTCGTCCGCCAGCCCCCACGACTCGACCATCTGCATCAGGGCGCCTCCGTCGCCTTGCGCCCGGAACGGCTCCCAGTCCCCCTCGCCGGGCGGGCATGCGAAACGCAGGCTTGCGCCAAACGTGGGGCCCGTCGTGCCATCGGCAGACACTTCGAACTGGAATTCAATCTTGAACGGCGTCTTCGCCAGTTCGTGGCAGCGCGGGACCAGCGCGGTTCCCAATTCGGCCAGGCCGGCTTGGCGCAGGTGCGTTTCTATCAGGTGGGCATCGCGCGCATAGGCGTGCTGCAGATCGGGCTGGGGGATGCATTCCACGTGCAGGTCCACGTCGGGCCGGTGCGGAAACATTCCCGTATAGCAGGCGAACCATCCCTGTGGAATCCGCGACCGGAACGCCCGGTACGCGTCGGCGGCATCGGGCCGTTCGGCCGCTTTCAGGAAGCTGCAGGTTGTCTCCGGGTCTTCCGTGCGCACGAGCAACTGGGCGGCCGGCTGGTCCGCATCGCCCGACTTCAGGTCGTAGCTTAATGCGAATTGGCGCACGTCGCGCGATTGCCGTGCAAACCATTCGAACAGCTTGGCGTGGAAGGGCGTTTCGCCGGGGAACAGCGCGCAGCCGTCAAGCGTGTCGCGGTCGGTCAGCACGTGCAGGTCGAACCAGGGGTCCCCTGCAAGCGGCAGCTCGAACCATAGTTCGGGAAACGCGTTTCCGGCCAAGCTGCGATCGAAGGCCCGGTTCGCAAGCGGGGCGCAGTCCCCGAACAACGCGCTTTCGCGCCCGTCCCTTGCCGCCAGTGCATAGATTATGCTGTAGAGCATGTTCCAGTTAGGCATGGCGTTCCTCTCCGTCGTTTCGGTTCGCACATCCCCTGCGCTCGACCGCCCGGGCAACCTGGGAAGGGGCATTGGCCTGGCTTCCCCTCTGCCCGCCCCGCGCAGTGGCCTCGCAGCAATCGCCTATTATCGCCTTGCAGATATACTACGCTACACGGCCAGGCGTTGTCCCGAATGTGGAAAAGGGTCAGACCCTTTTCCACATTTCCTTTCTGCGTCCGAGCGCAGCGAATTCCGATGGCGACCGTGACCAGCGGCTAATCGCCTGCATATTGTGTTAACTCTCGGCTCCGTTCGATGCGGAGCGCGCAATGTGTGCCATTATGGGAGCAAAAGCAAGCACATCGTCGCCGATACCGCATGGTCGTTCAATTGCAACGGCCAAGCAGTGTATGCGTGCACCAGCATGAAGGGCCGAAACCACGATGCTCAACCGCATAAGATTCAAAAAGCGCTCGTACGCCTTCGACTTGAAGCCCACGAGCATCGATCAGGCTTCGGAATGGTTGGTGGAGAATCTGGAGGAGGCGGGGGCCGAGAAATCGGACCGCCTGCGCATGCGCTTGCTGTTCGAAGAGGCCCTGCTGAACACCGCCGAGCACTCGGGCGCAGAACAGCAGGCCACCGCATACCTGGAACGACGCCAGGGGCGCTACAGCCTGCGGCTCGTAACCACCGGCGAGCGTTTCAACCCGCTGCAGGCGGGGACCGAGAGCGAACAGGACGAGTGGTCCGTGTCGCTGTTCTCCGTAATCGACATGCATGTTCACTACGCCTATTCGTTGGGGTCGAACGTAGTGCGCTTGTCGCTGCCGCGAACCACCTGGAACCCGGTGCTGAAGATAATCATCGCCATAGCCGTGGGCGCTCTCATCGGGATTATCGGAAACGTTTTCATTCCCGACTCCGCACAGGAGGCCTTCAGCGAAACGGTCCTGCATCCCATTGCCGACATGTGGGTCAGGCTGCTCCAGGCCGTTTCGGGGCCCATCATCTTCCTTACGGCGCTCACTGCGACGTTCGGTACGAAGCGAATCGCCGATTTCGGAGGGTCGCGCGTTTCCACGGTGGTGCGCTATTTCGCCATCAGCGCCCTTGTCTCTGTGTTCTCGATTGCCTGCTCGCTGCCGTTCTTTCCACTGGACATCGCGGCGACCGAAGCCAACCGGCAGGTCGTGTCCAACACGCTCGATGGAATCTTGCAGATCGTTCCCGGCAATCTGGTGGAGCCGTTCAGCTCGGCGAACACGCCTCAGCTCCTGCTTATCGCCATTGCCACGGGCTATGTGCTGGCCACCATAGAACCCCAGATAAGCGGCTTGAAATCGCTTGTCCAGCAGTTGAACGTGCTCGGATTGACCGTGGCGAACTACACGTGTGCGCTCGTGCCCTTCTTCGTCGGGTTGCTGCTGTGCCTGAAAATCTGGACCCACGACATCGATTTGCTCGGTGCCATCTGGGTTCCGCTTGTGCTGTCGGCCGTGCTATCGGGGGTGGTCGTCTTGGCGGCCCTGCTGGTAACGTCTGCGCGCATGCGCGTGAACCCGATGCTGTTGGCGCGAAAGCTGAAGGACCCGTTCGTGGATGCCTTGAAGCGGGGGACGTTGGATTTCACGACCGTGGACGACCTTGCCACATCCTGTAAGCAGCTGTTGGGCATAAACCGCGAGTTCTCGCGCGCCATCTTGCCCCAGGGCCTGTTTTTGTACATGCCCACGAGCACCGTGGGCATCTGCGTGTTCGTGCTGTTCGCAGCCTATACGCAGCAGCTCGAAATCGACCAGGCGTGGGTTATCTCGGCCGCCGTGCTCGCCGTGATCATGGCCGTTGCCACGCCGCCGGTAACGGGCGCGAACTTGCTCTCGTTCGTCATGGTCTTCACGTATCTGGCCATTCCCAACGATGCGTTCTTGGACGTTATGGTCTTCGACATCGTCTTCGGCGTGCTCTGCATAGCCACCGACCAGGCCATGTTGCAGATAGAAACGATAAACCAGGCCGAGCGCATGGGCTTCTTGGATGCGAAGACTCTGCGCGCCCCCATCGCAAACGACGCATCGCCGCGGGGGTGATGCGTCGTCTGCGTCGATGCGACCTGCGGTGCCTTCTCGCTATATGATCGCGTCGTTGGCAGCCGTTTGGTGCACGTGCGTGCCGTCTGCCACCTGCACGTCGGTCAGTTGCACGTTCGGCCCGATGGTGCAGTCCTGCCCGATGCGCGTGGCGCCGAACAGGAACACCTGGGGCAGCAGCTCCACGTCCTGGGCTATTGCCACGTCGGGGCCGATCCACACCTGGTCCGGGTCGAGCATGGTAACGCCTGCCGCCATGTGCGCGGCGTTTATCCTGCGCTGGGCAATCTTGGTTGCCTGGGCCAGCTGCATGCGCGAGTTTATGCCCAGGCATTCGGTGTCGTCGACAGCCGGCAGGGCCAGCACGGCGCGTCCGGCACGCCGTGCTATTTCCAGCACGTCGGTCAGGTAGAACTCGCCCTGCGCGTTATCGCTGCCCACCTGGTCGAGCGCTTCGAACAGCGCGCGCGCCTCGAAGCAGTAGAAACCCGAATTGCATTCGCCCACTGCGGCTTCCTCGGGCGTTGCGTCCTTCTGTTCCACGATGCGTTCCACTTCGCCGGCGTCGTCGCGAATTATGCGGCCGTAGCCGAAGGGGTCGTCCGGGCGCATGGTCAGCACGACGACCGCCGCATCGTTTTCCTCGCGCGTCTTTACCAGGGCGCGCATGGTGTCGGCCGTGATAAGCGGGCTGTCGCCGGATAGCACCAGCACCGACCCGTCGAATCCTTCCAGCGCCTGCTTGCACGAGGCCACTGCATCGGCCGTCCCGCGCAGCTGCTGTTGCACGACCACCTGCGCACGGTCGGCCACAAGCGGTTCCACCTGTTCGCGCATGTGGCCGACGACTGCCACAATGCGATCGGCGCCCGCTTGCTCGGCTGCGTCCATCACCCAGCTGACCAGCGGTTTGCGCAGCATTTCATGGGCGACTTTCGGCCGTTTCGATTTCATGCGCGTGCCCGCGCCCGCCGCCAGGATAATTGCAGCCGTCGTCATGGGGGTCCTCCCTTGTTCGCGTTAATCGTTCCCTGCATTGTACCCGCCCATCAAGCGGATGTCAGGTGCGCGAACCTGCGACCTGCTGCAACTTGCGGATTCTACAGGTTTGCCAGGATCTGCTCGACGCTGGCCTTGGCGTCGCCGAGCAGCATGTCGGTGTTGTCGTTGAAGAACAGCGGGTTCTGCACGCCGGCATAGCCCGCATTTCCCATAGACCGCTTGAAGGCTATAACGCGGCCGGCCTCCCACACGCGCAGCACGGGCATGCCTGCAATGGGGGAGTCGGGCTCGGTTTCGGCGGAAGGGTTCACGGTGTCGTTCGCGCCGATTACCAGCACGACGTCCACATCGCCGAAGTCATCGTTTATCTCGTCCATCTCGTACACGCTGTCGTAGGGCACCTTGGCCTCGGCAAGCAGCACGTTCATGTGGCCGGGCATGCGGCCCGCCACCGGATGGATGCCGAACTTCACGTCTACGCCTTCGTCGATGAGCCGCCGCGTTAAATCGGCCACGGGGAACTGCGCTTGGGCAACCGCCATGCCGTAGCCCGGCGTGATCACAACCGACTTGGCCTCTTTCAGCAGGGCCGCCACCTCTGCGGCGCTTATCTCGGTATGCTCGCCGTAGTCGCGCGCCTGGTCGCCGCCTGCTGCCGGCGCATCGCCGAAGCCACCCAGGATAACGCTGACGAACGAGCGGTTCATGCCCTTGCACATGATGTAGGACAGATAGGCGCCCGACGAACCCACGAGCGCGCCGGTAACGATAAGCAGGTCGTTTCCCAGCGTGAAGCCGGCCATGGCTGCCGCCCAGCCCGAATAGGAATTCAGCATCGACACCACCACCGGCATGTCGCCGCCGCCGATGGCGAGCACCAGATGCGCGCCGAGCACGAGCGATATCGCGGTAATGGCCAGCAGGAACGGCAGGCCCGCCTGCACGCCGGCGGTCGTGCAGAACAGCGCGATAAGCGCGATGCACGCCACGACCATCGCCAGGTTCAGCAGATTGCGTCCCGGCAGCATAAGCGGCTTGCCCGATATCTTGGCCGACAGCTTCAGGTTCGCCACGATGGACCCCGTGAAGGTGACGCCGCCGATGAAGATGGCCAGGCCCACTTCGGCCAGATGGTAGATGTTCTCCTGTCCCTCGTAGTAGCCACCCGGGTACATCAGGAAGGAATTGAATCCCACGAGCACCGCCGCCAGACCCACGAAGCAGTGCAGCAAAGCCACGAGCTGGGGCATTTCGGTCA
>DMNP01000121.1:0-530 GCA_003452695.1 Eggerthellaceae bacterium | reverse complement strand
TGACGCGCCTTGTACACGCCGAACAGGCCGCCCACGACGATGGCGCCCAGGATAAGCCCGCCTGCCACGAGCAGCGCATTGGCATGCAGCAACGCCAGCCCGATGGTGGCTGCAAGCGCGATGGCCATGCCGGCAATGCCCAGGAAGTTTCCGCGTTTCGCGGTGCGTTGTTTCGAAAGCCCTGCAAGGGCGAGGATGAACAGGAGCGCAGCCAACAGGTAGGCGACGCTCTGGAAGCTAGCCTCTGTCATTCCGAGCTCCTTTCGAACATCTTAAGCATTCGGTGCGTGACCAGGAAGCCGCCGAATATGTTGATGGCGGCGATGATGGTGGCTATGGTCGCCATCGCAAGCACCGCAACGTCGCCGGCGGACGCCGCTTGCAGCAAGGCGCCGACGATGATGATGCCCGAAATGGCGTTGGTCACCGACATCAGCGGCGTGTGCAGCGTGTGCGACACGCCCGTTATAACGTAGAAGCCGATGACGCAGGCCAGCACGAACACGAAGAAATGCCCGGCCATGGCCTCG
>DMNP01000111.1:8700-29002 GCA_003452695.1 Eggerthellaceae bacterium | reverse complement strand
GTCGGTCCCCGCCCGGGGTTCTCACCCGGTTCCCTTGTTAAGCTTGCGCGGGCTGCCCGCAAAAACGCACAGACCGCGAAGCCACAGTAGCGTGCACCTGCTATTGCAAATGCACCAGCTAGTGTACCCCGCAGCAAAGCCCCATGTCAATCGTTGAATGGAACAACGCCCCAGCCCAGCCCTAACGCCGCAGTTCACTCTGCAGCGAAAATACGGCGATCTTGCTTTCGGGCATGCGCCCGCACAAAAGACGAAGCGCCGGGGAGCGAGTCCCCGGCGCTTCTGTGCGCGTTTGCTGCGGTTACGGTTGCAGCTTACTGCTGGCTCTGCGCTCCGTTGGTTCCCTGCGCGGTGCCGTTCTGCGCTGCGCCGTTCTGCGTGGCGTCCTGCGCGGTGCCCTGCGCAGTGCCGTCCTGCGCGGTGCCTTGCGCGGTGCCGTTCTGGCCATCGGCGTAGGCGGCGGCATTAGCGTCGGGCTGCGAGCCGATTTCCACGCCGCCCTGGATGATGTTGCCCTGCTCGTCGGTGTAGGTCGTGTGCTCCTGGCCGTCGGCGCCGATGGTCACGATGCCCCAATAGCCCTGGCCGTTTTCGCCCTGAATCCAGTAGTAGTGCCGGTATTGGCCCAGGCCGTTGTTCTGAACGAGCTGCTCGACGTTGAAGTCGGCGCCATCGTAGTCGGGGTTCGAGGCAACCTCCACGCCACCCTGGACCACAGCACCCGCTGCGTCGGCGTAGGTGGTGTACTCATTGCCATCGGAACCGCGCGTTACCACGGCCCAGTAGTACTTGCCGTCGGCGCCCTGCACGTAGTAGTAGCGCTGCAGCTCGCCCAGGCCGTTGTTCCAGGCAAACGAATAGGCATCGAAGCCCAGGGTGTTGCCCTGCGTCTGCTGGGTCTGCGTCTGCTGGGTCGTGGATGCCGCCTGCGGGTTCTCCGCGTTCTTCACGGCCTTCACGATGTCGCCGATGTCCTCGGAATCCATGGCCACCTTGTTGCTGCCGTGGCCTTCGATAGTCACGCCGTATTCCTTGGAGCCGTCTTTCCACGTGCAGATGGCAGCTGCGTTCTGCGTGTCGCCGTAGCTCGTAACCTCGAAGCCCTCGTAGGTGTTCTTCCACGACTGCGCGAACTCGCTCGTTGCGCGATCGGTCACCTGCGCGGTGTGGGTGCCTTCGGCTTTGCGCACGATAAGCTGGGCCTGGCCCGACACGTCGTAGGAGGCCTGCGCCACGTGCTCGGCATAGGAGAACGTGGGCTTGGTGAATGTGATGTCGGCGATTACGGTGCTCTCGGGCACGGCAAACGAGCTGATGCCCGCGCCCTTGGCGGCATCGCTCGCGCTGTTCGCCGACGTCCAGCTGACGGTTGCCGCGCTGGAAGCGGCCGACGATGTGCTGGCGCTGGCCGAGGCCGCGCTGGCGCTGGCGCTTGCCTCCGACGAAGCCGCCGACGAGGCGCTGCTGCTTGCCGCTTGCGACCCGCAGGCCGAAAGCGCCAAGGCCAGGGCCAGCGCCGATGCTACCGCTACTACTTTTCTCATGTGCATTCCTTCCCTTTTGCTTTTGCTGCATTTCCAGCTTTGTCACGCTTCATAACCCGGGGGAATTATAGCCCAATCGGACACGGCTTCAGCAGGTGTTGAAGGAACGTGAGGTAATCTCCAAACCTGTCCAAGCCTGTCCAAGCTGCTTTTAGGCCAGACCACCCGTATGGGCTTTCAACAAGGGCGTTTCCTTGTTATGCTGGGCACAGCTTGCTGGCGGTATACAGGAGAGAGGGCAAAGCGTGCGGCACGGCTGCGCAGATGGACGCATTCTGTTCGTGGGCGGGGGAACCTGCGCGGGGAAGACGACGCTGGCCGCATCGCTGGCGCGCATCATCGGTGCGCGCACGTTTTCGGTGGACGACCGTTTGGGCGATTACGCGCAGGCGGCGGCGCGCGATGGCAGCGAGGCGGCGATTGCCGGGGGAAGCGACGATTTCGAACGCATGTGGATGCGCGACCCCGCCAAGCAGTTCGACGAGATGCTGCGCTTCTACCGCGATGTGTTTCCCTATGTGATGAACGACGTTGAATCCGTCCTGGGGCAAGCCGTATCCGGCGTCTGCGCGAATGGCGAGCCCCGCTTTGCCCTTATCGCCGAAGGCGTGGCGTTCCTGCCCGAGCTGCTGCATGCCGCGGGCGTTCCCGCATCGTCCTGCGTTTTCCTTACCGCCGATCGCGATGTTCACGACGAACGCTATGCCCTTCGCGAATGGGCGCCCCTCATGCTGGAAGGCTGCACGGACCCCGATAGCGCCTTCGCCCAGTGGATGGACCGCGACGAGCTTCTGTCCCAACACGTGCGATCCCAGTGCACGCACCTGGGCTACGCGCACATCCACGTGTCGTCGCACGACACGCCCGACGACATCGTGCGCCGCGCCCAATCCTGTTGCTTTCCCACCCCGATCGACAACTGAGCCTCGGCCGACGCCGACTACGGGCACTGCTTACAGTTCCGCGGAACTTTGCCCCAGTTCACTCTGTGCAGTCCGGACGGCCGGCGCGTGGTAGAATCGATTCGTCGGATAGCCGCGCATTGGAGGTCGCATGGCCCGCTTCGTCCTGATGAACAAGAACACGCCCGTGCTCGCGTTCGAGTACGACCTGGCCACGCATACGGCCACGCGCATCACGCGCGTCGAAAACCCGGAATATGCACCGTTGGGCATGTTCGACCAGCGCGGTAACGTGTCGAAGCGCGAGCTGAACTACTGGTGGCGCCATCGCGCCATACCGACTTCGCGCGCGCAGATTTCGCGGCTGCTGGAAAACCTTCAGCTGGAAAGCACGCTCGAGCTTGCCGAGAAGAGCTTCGGGCTTTCGCTTTCGGACCGCTATTGGATAAACGACGAAGACGATCCCAAGGAATGGGCCGACATCAACTTCTTCGACAACGATTTTTCCGACGACCTGGGCTTCCTGACGCTTGGGCAGGACAGCTCCGGGCCGTCTTCCGATGCGCCGGACTACGGCAGCATTAACTTGTCGTCGCCCAACAGCACGCTGGGCGGCGACTTGCTGAAAAAGTGGAAGATCGTCGACGGCAAGCGCGTGCTGCTGAAGGCGGGCGTGGGCGCATTCAACCAGGAGCCTTACAACGAGGTGGCGGCAACCGACCTGCACGCGCGGCTGATGCTGCCCGGCGAATACACCCCGTATCGGCTATTCGAGGACGCGCGGCGAGTGTATTCCGCCTGCGAAGACCTGCTGGGGCCCGACGAGGAGCTTATCGCCGCTTGGGACGTCATCCGCAACGTGAAGCAACCGAACAACTTGTCCGACCTGCAATTTCTCGTGCGATGCTACGAAGACCTGGGGCTGGACGCCGAAGAGACCATGCGGCAGCTGGCCAAGATGTTCGCCTGCGATTTCGTGCTGGCCAACCGCGACCGCCATTACCGCAACTTCGGCATCGTGCGCAACGTGGAAACGCTGCAGGTTACACGCATCGCCCCCGTGTTCGATTCGGGGTCGTGCCTGTGGTCCAACGCCGAGCTGCTGGATGCGCCCATCGATTTCGAATACCTGGCCAAGCCGTTCAAGTACAACGGCATGAAGCCCGCCGACCAGGTGAAGCTGTTTGCCGGTCACTTCGAATGGCTGGACGCGCAAGCGCTCGACGGCTATCCCGAGCGGGTGGGGGAAATCCTGTCGCGCAATCCCAACATTACCGAGCGCCGCATTCAGACGGTCGTTGCCCAGGTGCGCAAGAACGCAGAACTCTTGCCCCGAATCGCGTGCTAGAAAGATGCCTTTTTCAGCTCGCGCGCCCTTCGCACTCGGTCGCCTGGGATGCATATCGCGAACGCCGCTGGCCGGGCCGTGGGCAGTGACTCGCGAACTGCACCAGAAGCATTCCCCACGCTCGTTTGCATTGCCTAAATGCTTGCAAAGGGGTACTTTATACGGTGCACTGGACTAAAAGGGGAAGCGAGCGCACGGCATGAAGCAGCGTACCTTCAAATTGGAAAGCTCCTATCCGGCAGCATCGTTTGCAGGGGCCATTCGCAGCACGGCGGGATACGAAAGCGCAAGCGACCGTCTGGTCGTCGCGTACATTCCGGCGGACATGGGCTCCGACGGCGTGCAGGCCTTCGTGAAGGAGCTTACGGAAGCTCTGCCCGAAGCGCATGTCGTGGGCATGACTTCGATGGGCGACTTCAACCCCAACTACTTCATCGAAACGCGCATCGTGTGCACGCTTCTGCTGTTCGAGTCCGCCACCGTGCATGCACGCGCCTACGATTGCGCGCAGGAAAGCATCGAAGACGCAGCCGAACGCTTTGCCAGCGAATTCGGCGGCAGGACGGACGTGCGCGGCGCGCTGTGCCTGTCGTCGCAAATCGGCTTTTACCCCCTGCCGTTCGTGAAACGCGCGGCGAATGCCCTGAAAGCCCCCGTGTTCGGATCGCTTGCGGGCATGAAGGACATGTCCGACCTGACCACCTGGGCGTTCGTCGACGGCGAAATTTTCGAATGCGGCATTGCGGCCGTGGTGTTCGCGGGCGAGGACCTGCACATCTGCGCCGACGGCAACCTGGGATGGCGCCCCATCGGGCGTGAGGTGGAGGTAACGGCGGTGGCGCCCGGCGGGCTGGTCAGCGAAATCGAGGGCGACCCGGCCACGACGGTGTACAAGAAATACCTGGACGTGGACGCCGACGAGGCCTTCCTGGACAACGTGTGCGCCTTCCCGCTGCTCATCGATGGCGGCGACATGCTCATAGCGCGCACGCCGCTCGGTTTCACGCCGGACGGCCAGCTGGTGTTCGGCGCGCCCGTGGAAGCGGGCGCAAAGATGACGCTTTCCTATTCGAAAAACGAGTACCTGCTGCAAGAAACGCTGGATTCCGCCAATGGGCTGGCCGCGTTCGGCGCCGAAGCCCTGCTGCTGTTCCCTTGCCTGAACAGGCGCATTTTCCTGGGCGACGACCTGTCCGACCGCGAAATAGCCTATTTTGCGAACGCGAACGACCAACTGGCCTGGCCCTATGGCTGCGGCGAAATCCTGATTACCCCCACAGGCGGCGGCGTGCTGAACAGCGCGCTGGTGGCCGTGGCCATGCACGAGGGCGACGCCGCGCCCAGCGCGCAGCCCTTCGCAGACCCCGACTTGGAGCCGAAGGGCCTGAAGCAGATTCCGCTGGCCAACCGGCTGGCCACCTTCCTGGAGGCCGCCACGTCCGACCTGGCCTATCTTGCACTGCACGACCAGCTTACGGGCTTGTACAATCGCCGGCGCATAAACGAGCTGCTGAAGCGCGAGCTTGCGAGCAACGGCGACGGCGATGCCGTGTACCTGATGATGTACGACGTGGATTTCTTCAAGAACGTGAACGACACCTATGGCCACGCCGCGGGCGACACCGTGTTGCGCGAGCTTACCGCCTGCGTGCGCAGGGCCCTGCGCCGCGACGACATCCTGGGCCGCTGGGGCGGCGAAGAGTTCATGTGCGTGCTGCGCGCACCCTCCGACGAGGACGTCCTGGCCATGGCCGAACGCGTGCGCCAGCAGGTGGAAGAGCACGACTTCGCAAACGTCGGGAGCCTGACCATTAGCCTGGGGCTGGCCCGCGCGCACGACGGCGATGCCGTGGACGACCTGTTCAACCGCGTAGACGCCGCGCTGTACCAATCGAAGCGCGCCGGCCGCAACCGAGTGTCGCTGGACTCGTAGCCCAAGAACGCGCCGTTCGCGATATGCGGCCCGAGCGGCCAGGCCAAACGAACGCCCCTCTTTGGCGCCCCGGGAAAGACGGGCTTGTCTAGCGCGGTACAATAGCGCGAAGGGAAGCGGTTCCGCAGGACTGCCGCTTCCGGAACAGCGAAAGGCAAGGCGGCATGATCGGCAAAGACGCTGCAGTGGTGAAACGCACGTTGGCGCGGTATTGGAATACGACGCGCGCGCACGGAGGGCTGTTCGCGGCCGACGTGCTGGCATCCATCGCGCTGAGCGGGCTGGTGTCGTTCGGCAACCCGTACGTTATGGCTCGCATCATCGACCGCATATCCGAAGGCGCGGTGGCCTCCGACCAGGTGGTCGGCGTGTTCGGGGGCGCGATTATCGCGCTCGTGCTTATAAACGTGGCCGGACAGGCGGCAAGCAAGTTCCAGGACTACGCCACGTGGAAGCTGCAGATATACGCGAACTTCGACCTGGCCACGCTGTGCTTCGACACGCTTTCGAACCAGTCCATGACCTTCCATTCCGAACGTTACGGCGGGGCGCTGGTCAGCCAGACCACTAAGTTCATGAACGCCTATGCCATGGTGCTGGAAAGCCTGATATACACCATAATCCCCATAACATGCGCCGCCGTGTTCACCGTGGCCATATTGGGACCGGTCGTCCCGCTGTTCGTGGCCATCCTGGCCGTGCTGCTGGCAGCCTACGTGCTGCTGGCGTATCACATGTACACACGCATCCTGCCGCTGAACACCGAGGCGGCCAAATCGTATAACCGACTGTTCGGGCGGCTGTCCGACAGCGTGACCAACATCATGGCGGTGAAGACCTATGGGCGCGAAGGGCGCGAGCGCAGCCTGTTCACCGAAGCCAACGAAGACGTGCTGGCCACCGATTCGCGCCGCATGCGCGCGTCCACGCTGCGCAGCGTGGGCGTTTCGTCCATCATCGTAGCCATGACCGTGTTGCTGGCCGTGTTCGCCACGGGCGGCAACGCCTGGTTCGGCATCGCGCCGGGCACGCTGGTGATGATGTTCACCTATACCTACACCCTGACCACGCAGTTCGACCGCATCGGGCTGATGCTGCAGCAGCTGAACCGGTCGTTCGGCGACGCCCACGAGATGACCGTTATCCTGGACGAGCCGTTGCTCGTGGAAGACGCGCCCGACGCCGCCGAACTGGACGTGCGCGAAGGGCGCATCGATTTCGAGAGCATCGGGTTCAGCTATGCGCGCGGGACAGGCGCAGATGGGGCCGATGGCGCGGGCGCCGGGACGGGCGCGGGCGCAGTTGCCGAGGCGGGTGCCGAAGCCGGCGAAACCTCCGCCAACGATGCCGGCTCCCCCACCTCCGGCAAGCTGTTCCATGACTTCGTCCTGCACATTCCCGCAGGCCAGCGCATCGGCCTGGTGGGCCGGTCGGGCGCGGGCAAGACCACGATAACCGCGCTGCTGCTGCGCCTGTCCGACATCCAGGAAGGACGCATCCTCGTGGACGGCCAGAACATCGCGTGCTGCACGCAGGAAAGCCTTCGCCGCAACATTGCCTACGTGCCGCAAGAGGCGCTGCTGTTCCACCGCAGCATCCGCGAGAACATAGCCTACGGCCGCCCCGAGGCCACCGATGCCGAAGTGGAACGCGCCGCCGAGCAGGCAAACGCGCTCGATTTCATCCGGGAACTGCCCCGCGGCTTCGACACCGAGGTGGGCGAGCGAGGCGCCACGCTTTCGGGCGGGCAGCGCCAGCGCATCGCCATCGCGCGCGCCATTCTGGCCGACGCGCCCATCCTGGTGCTAGACGAGGCCACGAGCGCGCTCGACTCCGAAAGCGAGCGCCTGGTGCAGGGAGCGCTTGCCAACCTGATGCGTGGGCGCACTTCCATCGTCATCGCGCATCGCCTGTCCACCGTGGCCGACCTGGACCGCATCGTCGTGCTGGAGCACGGCCGCATCGTGGAAGACGGCACTCACGCCCAGCTGCTCGAAACCGGCGGAACCTACGCCACCCTGTGGAACTACCAAACCGGTCTGATGAAGTAGCCCGCCAAACGCGACCTCATTTTGGCAGTACGTCGTCGGGCCCCGTCGCCCACCACAGCCACCACTTTTACGACAGGCCCCATTCACCCGCAACCCGCACTTCGTGGAAATGAGGGCGGGGTTGCGGGTGGATGGGGCTACAAGAATGCCGTTTTCGGACCCTCGCGTGCATGAGGTCGGGGTTGCGGGTGAATTCGCGGGTTGCCACCAAGAACCGAACTGGGAAAACGCCGCTGGAAGCCTTCCGGGAAACGGAAAATCCACCCGCAACTCCCGTCTTCGTGCGGCGAAAGCCCGGAAAAGGCCGATCTAGTGGCCCCATCCACCCGCAACCCCCGCCTCGCCTCTGCCGTCGGCCGGGCCGCGATAAGCAACCCACAGCCCGGCCAGCGACGGGGCTTACGCGAATGACGCATTACCGCTGAGACAACGTCCATCGTGTACAATGGGCTCAATTCCTGGAGTACGGCTCGTGGGAGGCGATAGCCATGGCGAATGCCGCTACCTACCAATGCCCGAACTGCCGTGGGGTGTTGGCGTTCAACGCCGAAACCGGCCTGCTGGAATGTGCGTTCTGCGAAAGCTCGTTTGCCGAAGGCGAAGTGGAAAAGGCGCTGATCATCAACCCCGAAGCGGTTACGCGGGATGCGCCGCACGTCCGCACCGTTCAGGAATTCCTGGACAACGCGCCCTGGGAAATCGCCCACGAAGGCACGGCGGCGGCCCAAACCACGGTGCAATACGCCTGCCCGTCGTGCGGGGCGGGCGTCATCGCGGACCAGAGCACGGTTTCCACGTCGTGCCCCTATTGCGACAACAACATGCTGGTGGCAGGCATCGCCAACGACGAAAACCTGCCGCAGCGCATCCTGCCCTTCACGGTAACGCGCGAACAGGCCGAAGAGCGCATGCGCGAGCACTTCGAGCACAAGTGGTACCTCTCGCGCGAATTCGACGCCATGCTGGAACACATGCAGGCGGTGTACGTGCCGTATTACCTGTACGACGTGGACGCGCAGGGCTGGGCCGACTACATTGCCTACGAAGAATGGGAGCATGGCGGCAGCTCCGCGAAGCACTACTACGCCTTCAAACGCGCGGGCCATGCCTCGTTCGCGAGGATTCCCGTCGATGGCTCATCGAAGATGCCCGACGCGCACATGGACGCCATCGCGCCGTTCAGCCTGCATGCCCTGCGCGATTTCTCGACGAGCTACGTGGCGGGCTATCTGACCGAGGTGGCCGACGAGAGCGCCGGGGAAGGCCAGCTGCGGGCCGAGAAGCTGGCGCGCAGCTCGTTCGAGCACGACATGGAAGCAGACGTGCTGGATGAACCCAAGATAGACGGCATAACGAAAGTGGTAGCCGCCGAGACGAACGTGGAAACCGTCGGCGTGCAAACGTGCGTGCTGCCTGTATGGCTGATGCACTGCACCTGGGACGACGAGCAGATGCTGTTCGCCGTGAACGGCGAGACGGGAAAATGCGTGGGAAACCTGCCCATAAGCCGCACCCGCCGCTGGCTGACCGTCTGCACGATTGGCGTGGTGCTTGCAATTGCGATGTTCTTCCTGTTGGGAGCGATGTCGGAAGGCTGGAGGGAAATGGACAACATCGACGTGCTTATCGGCATTGCGATTGCCGTGGTGTTCGTCGTGCCGATGACGGTGGACTCGCATTTCAAGCGCCAGATGCGCACCGCCGTGGAAGCAAGCGACGCCGGCATGAGCTACGACAGCGAAGGCCTGGTCATAACCAAGCGCTGGCGCACGGAGAAAAGCTACGGCACTTCGGTAAGCGCCGAGCAAAAGCTAGCCGAAAAGAACAAGGGCCTTATGGAATAGGCCGCCGTTGCAACCGCTCCGCCTGGGCGCATCTGTCCGACGCGCCATCGCGCGGGGGTGCGCTGTGCGCGCACCCCGTTAAATGCATCCTCGCGGCTACTTGCCTGGCTACTTTATCTTGAACTTCACGACCTTCTTGCCCTTGAAGTTGCCCTTGCCCTTCACGATGGCCTTGGCGGTGCCCTTCTTCTTGTTGTTCTTGTAGACCACCTTGTAGTCCTTGTTCTTCTTCAGGGTCTTGCCGTTGAATTTCACGACGATCTTGGGCTTCACGGCTTTGCCCTTCTTCTTCAACTTCCGGGGCTTCACCTTGTTGAATTTGGCCGTGGCGATTTTGGCCTTGCCGATGGTGAAGGCGGCGGATTGCTGGCCGCCGTATGCGCCCTTGCCCAAAACGGTAATGGTAGCGGTGCCCGCTTGCACGTTGTTCTTGTAGGACACGGTGTAGTCCTTGCCAGCCACCAGCGTCTTGCCCGCAAGCACGACCACGGGCGCCGGCGTGATGGTCTTGCCCGTGTAGGTCTTGGCACCCAGGCCGCTAATGGAGGCCCCTGAAAGGTCGGCTGCCGCCTGGTCGTCGTCGGAAACGTCGTCGCCGACGGGGTTGCTGCCACTGCCCGGGTTGTCGCTGCCTCCCGGAGTATCGCCGCCCGGGGTCGTGCCGCCGCCGGGGGTGTCGCCGCCCGGGGTGTCGCCGCCGGGGGTGTCGCCGCTGGACTGCTGCTTGTCTTTCACGGCTTGCTCGACGGCATCTGTCTGGGTCTTGGCGCTTTCGGCAATAGTCTGCGCATTGGTTTCGGCCTGAACGGCGCTTGCAACGGACCCGGCCGCCTTGGCCGCCTGGTCGCCGGCGTTGGCGGCAGCCGTTTGCGCCTGCGACTTCTGCTCGTCGGTGGCGTAGGGACTGGCTTCCACGGCATCCTTCAGGGCCTGGGCGGAATCGGCAGCCGCAGCGGCGGCAATCTGCGCCTCGTCGGCAAGCCGCTTCGCCTCGGCGGCCTTCGCCTGCGCTTCGTCGGCAAGGCGCTTGGCCTCGGCGGACTTGGCTTGCGCCTCGTCGCTTGCCTTGTCCTGCACCTGTTCCGCTTCCTTCAAGCTGGCTTCGGCCGCTTCTTGGGCCGCCTTCGCCTCTTCGGCCGCCTTGTCGACTGCGGCCTGCGCTTCGGCTGCGGCCTTCAGGTCGTCTTGCGCCTTCTGCTGCGCGGCGGCCAGCGCCTGTTCCGCATCGTAGCGCGCCTGGGCCTCGTCCAGCTTCTGTTTGGCCTGGGCCAGCTTCTCGCCGATGGCTGCTAGCTTCTGCTGCTCGGCTTCTAGGGTCGCCTGCTTCTGGGAAACAGCGCGAGCTGCGGTGTTCGCGGCGTCCCGAGCGGTGTTCAGGTTGCCTTGGGCTGCAGCCTTTGCACGTTCGGCATCGGCCACCTTGGTGTTGCCGGCGGCGATGGCAGCCTCGGCGGCGGCCAGCGCAGATTCCGCGTTTGCCTTCGCAGTTTCAGCCTCGCCGAGCGCCGCCTGTGCAGCCGCCAGCGCATCCGCCTTGGCCTGTTGCGTAGCCTGCGCCGCTTCAAGCGCCGCCTGCGCCTCGGCCAGCGCCCGCTCGGGGTCGCCCTTCACCGAGTTGTAGTAGTCCATGAACCGCTTTTCGTATTGGTCGACGGTGAAGGTGGGCTGGCCATACGAGCTGGCGCCGAAGTGCTGGATGGCCGCCGTGCCGTTGTTGTAGCACAGGCCAATGCCCGTCATGGTCGAATTGGGCCAGATGAAGTTCAGGTAATGCCCAACCCGCATATAGACGCTCGGGTTTGCCGTGTACAGGCCGAATGCATTGTAGCGGTACTGCTCGAGCGAGGGGTCCTGTGCAACGGCGTTGTCGAACGCCTGCTTTTCGTTGTAATACCAGCCCTGATACGCCCGTTCAACACCAATGTTTGCACGATAAAGGTTTTCTGCATTGTTGCGCAAATTCGATCCGCGGTTGCTTGCGTGGTCGTAGATTACCGCCGAGTAGTCGGCGTTCGCCTGCGCAGAGGCCATCAGTTCGTCGGTCACGACGAAGACGCTCATACCTTCGCTCGTACGAATCTGGTTGGCATACTTAATCCACTCCAGCGATTCCTTCATGCTGTCGAGCGATGTGGCATCCTTGGCATCGCCCTTTTTCACGTAGTCCGTGAACTTCTTGCCGTTCCCGTTGGTCACCGTGTTGTTGAAGCCCTCGCGGTTCAGGGCGTTCAGAGCGGCGGTGGCGCCGACGTGCTCGAAGAAGCCGAAGGAGCCTTTTTGAATCTGCTCCTGGGCGGCGGCCAGCTTGGCCTGTGCCTCGGAAACCGCTTGCTCGGCGCTGGCAACGGCCTGGTCGGCCTGCTGTTTTTCGGCAGTTGCAGCATCCACGGCACTCTGGGCGCTGGCAATCGCGCTCTGGGCGTTTGCGATGTTTTCCGCGGCAGTCGCCTTGTCGGCCTGGGCCGCATCGCGTTCCGAGACGGCGGCGGTCAGGGCGGCGTCGGCTTCGTCCAACGCAGCTTGCTTCTGGGCCAGCGATTCGTCGGCCGCGGTCTTCGCCGCCGTGGCTTCATCCAGCGCGGCCTGGGCGGACTGCACCGCTTTCTCCTGGTCGGCATATTGCTGCTGCAGCTTGTCGTAGGCTTCCTGGGCGGCCGCCAGCTGTTCCGCCGCGGTTTTCGGCGTATCGGGGTTTTCAGGATTATCGGGATCGTCCGGGTTGTCCGGGTTGTCGGGGTTGTCCGAATCGTCCGGGTTGCTCGCTTTCTCGACGATCTCGAACCACAGCTCGACCGTGCCCGAATACGTCGGGCCAACGCCCTTCAATCGCGCGTAATAGACGCCGATTTCGCTGGGCCCGTTGTTCGGGTCGACCCCAAGAACCTCGTCGGTCTCCGCCGACACCCAGGCATCGAGAACGTAGTCAATGCCGTAGCGCAGCGCCGTCTCCAATTCGCTGTCCTCGTACAGCGCCACGCCGAGCGCATTCAGCGTAACGGGCTTCCCATTGGCCTTCACGGCGGCGCTCTCAATCAGTGGATAGCAACCCGCGATATCACCCGTGGCGTACAGGATGACAGGCGCATACGCGCAGTTGAAATAATCGCCGATGCCTTTCAGCTCCAGCCAGTAGCTTCCCGGCTGGGCCGGCGCGCCCGTCAATCGGTTGCGCTCTTCGTCCAGCCAGCCTGAAATCTCGTAATCGCGCCCTATCTGGGGTTGCAGATTCAGGCTTTCGGCATAGCGCTCGACCAGGCTCAGGCTTACGTCCTGCAGCGGCGCATCCTGGCCTTCGTACATGTCGGGACAGTATGCGGACCACCAGTCGGCGCTCAGGTCGCGGGGATCGCGCATTTCAAAGGGAACGTCCAGCCAGCCATAGTACGGGCTTATGCCGTAGAGACGCACGAAATAGTTGCCCGCTGCCGTCGGCGGCGCGGCAAGGGCGGCGCCATCGGCATTGTACCAACCCTGCACCCAATAGTCCCTTCCGCACACGAGGGGCGCGTCCTCGCCGGATTCGTCTTCATAGGGCAGCACTTCGATGTCAAGCGCATCCATCGGCGCAGTGCTGCCTGACAAAATCTGCAATTCGCTGCTCACGCTGTGCAGGGCAAGGTTGTGCTCCTCCGACTTGCCCATGGCGAACTGGAACGTCGCGGCTTGCGGACTCCCCTCCACCGAGCAGACCACGTAATAGCTTCTGCCCGCTTCGAGCTCTGCCTCCAAAACCGCTCCACCTGGAACATCAAACGAATCGGCAATGCACAGCAGGTCGTAATCGCCGACAGATGCATCGTCGGACGAGACCGATTCGTACAGGCCCGCGCACGGCACGCAATTTTGCCCGTAGAACGAGAACACGTACGTGCCGCTGGCATCGGGATTCACGCACAGCCAACGGTCGTAGCACCCTTCGTTCAGCGGCAATTCTATGGGAAACGATTCGCCTACGCTCACAATCGGGCAGATCATCCAGGTGCGGTAGGCATATGCATCGCCGTGATTCCACCGGTAATCGAAGACCTCGAAGGGATGTTCCACGGTGCCGACATACCCGTCGCGCGAGCCCGTTGCCACGACGGCATACGAGCCCGGGGCCTTCGCCCAGTCCACCACCGCCGCCGAGCCATCGTCTTCATAGCGCACGATTTCCACCGTGCAGTGCGCCGTAATATCTTGGCCGTCAACCGCGATTACCTGCGGGAAAACGGGAACAACATGGCCCCCGTCGCAAGGATAGGAGTCCTTCACCTGCTTGATGCTGGCTGCAGACACATCGTTGGCCTCGGCAATCTGGAACTCGACGTCCTGCACGGAGCTGCCCTCGTAGTTGCCTTTGCCCTCGACCGACACGCTGTAGTGACCAGGCATGGTGGGCGCCTCGTTCAGCCAGTTCATCTCGCCCTCGTCCGTCGTCTCGCACCAGTCTGTCAGGCGGTAATCCACGTTCTCCACCAGGTCGACGGCCTGCATGCCGCCCTGTCCGTCGCTTCGCAGGAACTGCAGCTTCAGGCGGGCGCCGTTCATCGGGTAATCGGTTGCCAGTATGCTGTATTGCTCGGGTTCGACGGTGTAGTTTCCCAGGTCGTAGGCGTTCGATATGCCGAAATCGAAGACGCACTCGCCCTTGTAGTCGTTCAACCCCCGCAGGCAAAGACGATACTCGCCCGCTTCGCGCGGCACGTACGAGCACTGTTCGTAGCGCGGGTTGCCGTCGGCGTCGTAGAGAGGCTCTCCCTCGTCGTCTGTCGCCTGGCGATACCAGCCTCCGACGCCATAGTCCACGCCATACGTCAGAACCTTCGCCGCGCCTTCTTCGTCTGCGTTGAAGGGATCTTCCACGACGGGGCCGAGCGCTTCGTACAGGTCCGCGCAGTCGGTCCACACGGAGGCATTGGCCAGGCTTGCCTGCAGATTCGCCAGGTCGTTCGCATCGGTTTCGAAAGCCTGCACGTTGTAGCGCACGTCGGCATCGCCATAGGAACGGCACGCCAGGTAATAGGTGGAGCCTCCGTTCAAATAGCTTACGATGCGAAAATCGCTGTCCGCGGCGTCGTCGTTTTCCTGCACGAGCCCAAGCAGGCCATCGGCACCCGCCAGTTCGTATAGCGCCGCCTTGGGGTCTCGCGCAGATGCATCCGCATCGCCGTCGCCGCCCGCGTCGGCAGACGTTGCGGGAGGAAGCGATTTGAAGCCGTACAGTCCATCGCGGCTCGGCGTGAACGAAAGCCACGCCACGTGGTCGTTGTCGGCATTCAGGACGATTTCCCGCACCTGGTTGATGCCGAGATTTGGAATGGTTCCGCCTGGCAGGCGCATTTCGGAGCCGGCTGGGTCGACTGGCTCTGAGGCGTCTTCACCGGAATTAGACCCAGCATAGTCGGAAACGACGCGATTGGGGTCGGGGCGGTCGGGGTTGGTGCGGCCCGAATCGGGACCGGGGTCGACGTAGCCGGGAATGGCGGTGTCCGCGCCCTGCACCCCGACGCTCCCCGCTTCATAGCCCGGCATGCCCAAGGGCTTCGGCGCGGCACTCGGCGCGGCAAAGGCCATGGGCGCCGCCGCCTGCATTGCCAATGCTACGGCAATCGCCATCGCAGCCGCAATCAGGGAACACGCGAGCGGTGCGTTCTTGCATCGGTGCTCCGACCAAGAGCTGCTGTTCCGAAAACTGTGCATTGTCTATCCTTTCTCTTTTTGTTAAGGAAATGATACATTACCCCGAAGACAACGCGCCGTTCGCCACGAGAGAATGCGGTAACTGGAAGAGCTCGGCTTCACGCGCCCCTTGCCCCGGCCGACCGAACGACCAAGGCAGCGGAGCTGCCCGGAAATGCGTGGACGAAGGGCGGAGGGCGGAGGGCGGACGGGTTACCAGAGGCACTGCACGTGGCGTTGCCAGAAGCGTTGGGGAAGGGTAGTCTGGCGCTTCAGGGACGCTTGGACTTCATCGATGCACGAGACGACGGCGCGCACGTCGTCGTCGGTGGCTTCGGCGGCGGCGAACAGAAGACGGTCGTTGGCGGCGGCGGCGCGGGCGAAGGCGGGGGCCTCGCACAAGCCAGCGTCTTGCAAGGCAAGCGCCTGCGCGGCGTACGGCGCGTTAACCAAGGGCACGTCGCCGCAGGTCCGCGCCAACTGCACCAGATACGCGAACAGCGACCCCACGGCCTCGGGCGCTGGCACGACGCCGTTGCGCCGATCCTCCAGGAAGCGTTTCAGGCGACTGCGCAGCAGCAGGTCGCGCACGACGAAGGCAACAAGCAGCGTAAGCAGGAAGCCGAACAGCGCCCACGGCCAGTGCAGCCAGGTCAGGTCCACGCCGCCGAGCACATTGGCCTCGTCCTCGTCTTCATCGGAATCGACCGCCTGGTCCTCGGGAGGCGTCCACACCTCGTCTTGCTTCGACTCGCCCACGCTCCAGTTCATGGACTCTTCCACGGTTTGGGTGTTGTCGGTGGCCTCGTAGTAGCTGGCGTCGCTCCAGCCGGGCGTTACGTCGAAGGGCACCCAGCCCACGCCGTCCAGGTAGTATTCCACCCAAGCATGCGCCTGTTTTTCGGTGAGCGTGTACGTTCCCAGGAAGGGCGCCTTTTCGGCATCCGCGCCGTTGGCAACGTTTGCGGCGGAGGCGGAGGCGTCGGCATCCGCGCCGCTTTCGCCCTCGGCCCGACCTTCGCCTTCGCCTGCGGCCGCCTGAGCGTCCAGCTCGTCCGTGTTCAGCACGTAGCCCTCCACGTAGCGCGCGGGCACGCCGTAATAGCGCATGAGCAGCGTGGCCGCCGTGGCGTAGTGCACCGAATAGCCCGTCTGCGATTCGGAAAGGAAGTATTTCACGACATCCTCGCTGCCGTTGTCCTGGCGGGCCTCGGCATCGTAGCGAACGGTGTCTTCCATCAGGGCCATTACCTGAATCTTCGCCTGCTCGCACGTAAGCTCGGGCGCAGGGCCGTACAGATGCTCGAAAGCGCTGGTCAGCTCGTCGGGAACTTGCAGGTACGCCTCTTCCGCGAAATTGCGGTAAGCGCGGGCGTCGTCCAGGTAGGTGCGGGCGCGCGCCGCCCAGGCTCCGCTGCCCACCTCGGAGTTCTCGGCGCCCACCGTGCCGTCCACGGTGGCGCCGCGCCTATAGGCCTCGGCCGCACTGTCCTGCAGGGAGCCAAGCTCGTCTTGCAGGAGATAGGCCTTGCGCACGATGCTCGCATCGTATTCAAGCTGCTGCGCTGTCTGCGTATCGCGGCGCATCTGCGCCAAATCGGTTGTGGGCTGGGCATCCGAGCCTGCGGTGTATCCATAGGGAAGATAGGCATAGGGCCCGCGCACCGAGCGCAACGACTGCGACAGCGTGGCGGGCGTGCCCCCGTAGAACCCGACGAGGCTGGCCACGTCGCCAACCTGCGATGCAGCTTGGAAGCGGTCGCCGTCCAGCCAGTACAGCATGTCGCGGTTTGCCATGACCGTGGCCCCGTCCAAGGGCTGCCATGCGCCGTTTGCATAGCGTTCGCCCACGAAACCGCGCAGGTATTCGAAGGTGGGCTGGTCGGTGGTAACCTCCATGGCCGGCTGGTCGCTTGCCGCCAATGGGCCCAGGCCGTCAACCTGTCCTTCCGGCATGGCGAACTGCGCATTGCCATAGCGCATTCCCCAGGCCACGCGCGCCAGGGCATCTTGGGGCCCCGACACGTCGACAGCCCGTCCTTGCGTGCCCGCAGCCACGCCGGCGCCCACGACCAGGCAGACCGCCAACGCGCTAGCCAGGGCCCAGGCATACGACGAACGGGAGAACGCCTGGTTGGAAAGGGTCGTCGACGCACAGGCGCACCCCATGGCGCCCAGCCCTAGCAGCACGGCCCACCATCCGGCGGGCACCCAGCCCGCAACCACGCCTGCCAACGCGCACAGCAGCACGGCCATCGCGGCCATGCCCATGCCCCGCTGCGCCAGAAGGCTGGCCCCCAGGCCCAGGGCCATGCCCGCCACAGCGCAGAACAGGGCAAGTTGCGCATCGCCACCTGCCTGGAAGGGCATGGAATACAGTTGGGTGCGCTCGCCCACGCGCATTATCAGCGCGTTTGCGAATTGCGCGCCGCCCTCCAGCACGGGCCCGCTCAACACCGCGCTAGCCACGACCAGCGCAAGGGCTGCAATCAGGTAGAACAGGCGCTCGGGGCGCCCCCTGCCGGCAAGCAGGCACCCGCCTGCCACGGCAATCGTCATGCCCGCCGCGCCCGCAGCCAGCGCCACGGGCGGAAGCTGCACGCCGGTCAGCGCCACCGCACAGCCGGCCACGCCCGCCGCCAACAGCAGCGCCGCCACGCCCGACAGGATGCGGCCGACCGCAGACAGCCGTGCCGTGCGCTGCACCGCAATGTTCAGGCCGGCCATCTAGACCACCCCCAGCATTTCCAAAGCGGCGCGCGCGCCGCCTGGCTGGAAGTGCACCTCGATCACCTGCTGGCGCTGAACCAGTTCCAAAGACCCATCGCAGACCAAGACGATGGCCTCGCGGTTGCCCAGCAGAGTTTCCAGGTTGTAGGGAATCTGGCTGCACAGATACAGCAGCCGCGAGCAGGTAAGGTCGCCGAAGAAGCGCACGTATTCGGCCAGCCCCGATTCGGCAGCCGGCGCCAGCGGCGAGGACAGCAGCTGGCCGATAATCTCGTAGATGTCGGACTCGTCGGTAACGAACGCGCGCGTGCAGCGGCTGTCCGCAATGTCGTTGGAAGCCACTTCGAAGGTAACGTCGGCTTGCGCCAGCTGTTCCATCATGGCCAGAGCAACTTCGGCCATGGCATCGGCGCGCGGGGCCGTGTCGTCGGCTTCGGCGCTCGCGCTCGCGTTCGCCCCCGCGGCTTCACCGCCCGCCGCCGCGCCAGTGCCCGCGCCCGCAGGCAGGCCTTTGTCCCAGAACAGCAGCAGGGCGTTGTCCAGCGGAAGCGATGCGTCGCGCACGATCATCTGGTCGATCTTCTCGGACAGCTTCCAATGGATGCGCCGCAGCTCGTCGCCTTCCTCGTATTCGCGCAAGCCGAAGACCTCCGACAAGTCGGACCCGCGCACGTAGGGCGAAAACACCGTGGTGTCGCTGAGCGGCGAAGCTGCGTACACATCGCGCAGGTGCGCCTCGTGCAAATCGGGCATGACGGTAAGACGCCGCTCGGCAGCGCTCGTCATGCTGCGGCAGAACATGCGGAAGGGATCGAACAGGCGCACGCTTCGCACCGTGCATTCGATGCGCCCGCAGAAGTCGCTTGTCAGGTTCACGGGCACTTCCACCTGCGAACGCGGCGGGAGCGCGACCGCAACGGGCACGAGGGATTCCCGTCCGGTCAGCAAATTGCGCACGGCCATGTCGGCCCGCACCTGCGCAAGGGGAAGCCGCGAATCGTTGGCGAAAGAGGCCTGCACGCGCACCGCAGCGCCCTTGGATGCAGTCGTGGGCGAAGCCAGCTGCACGTTCACGCGACGCGCCGCCAGCGCGGCAGCCCCCCAACCGACCAGGGGAAGCAGCACCGCCGCCAGCAACAGCGCCAGCAGCACGGGGCTGCCCGTGCGCACGAAGGCCAGAATGCCCACGAGCACCACCGCAACCCACGCTATGATCCTGCCGACTCTCATCGCTTCCCGTCGTGCACCCCGATTCGCATGCTCGCGCGCGATTGGACGCGCAGCCCCATGCGCTCGCCCGCCAGCATTGCCGTATGCGTTTTCACCTGCATCGCCGTTCGCGTCCCGTCCTTCACCGCGCCTGCCGGCGCCCGCGCCGCCCCGTCGGCGCGTTCACCCGTGCCCGGCCTTGCGGCCGCATCCACTCTTGCACCTACGCCCTCGTTTCCACTAGCGGTCGAGCGGGTTGTCGGTGGCCAGCTGGGGAACGTGCACCGTCTGGGCGATGCGCGCCAGCACTGCGCTGGCGTCCACCTCGTTCAAGCGCGCCTTCGCGTTCAGCATCAGGCGGTGCTCGCACACGTTGGCGAACACGTCCAGCACGTCGGCTGGTTGCACGAAGTCGAAGCCCTGCACGTAGGCGTGCGCCTGCGACATGCGCGTCAGCGCCAACGCGCCGCGGGGGCTGACGCCCAGCTCCACGTTCTCGTCGTGTCGTGTCGCCTCCACGAGCTCGCTTATATAGCGGTACACGGCATCGGAAATGTGCACGCGCGAGGTTTCGTCGATCATCTGCCCGAGCTGGCCGGTGTCCAAGGTGGGCACCACGTGGTCCAGCGGGTTGGTGGCATGGCGCGCTTTCAAGATGCTCATCTGATGTTCCACCGCGGGATACCCCATGGAAAGGCGGATGATGAAACGGTCCAGCTGCGAATTCGGCAGCATCTGCGTGCCCGCCGATCCCACGGGATTCTCGGTGGCCAGCACCAGGAAGGGCGACGGCAGCGCATAGGTGGTGCCGTCCACGGTAACACGGCGCTCTTCCATGGCCTCTAGCAGCGCCGACTGCGTCTTGGCCGAGGTGCGGTTAATCTCGTCGGCCAGCAGCAAGTTGCACACGATGGCGCCCGGCTTGTATTCCAAGCTGGCCGTTTCGCGGTTGTACACCGAAAAGCCGATGATGTCGGAAGGCATGGTGTCGGACGTGAACTGCACGCGCTTGCACATCAGCCCGAGCGATTTCGCGAATGCCAGCGCCATGGTGGTCTTGCCCACGCCCGGCACGTCGTC
>DMNP01000111.1:7571-8542 GCA_003452695.1 Eggerthellaceae bacterium | reverse complement strand
ACGTTTTCCCTCATCGCCTTGCCTTTCTTCGAATTTTGCGTATTGCCCAGATGGCCGCCACCACCACGAGCGCAGCCGCTGCGCCCACGGCCAGGGATGCCGCTATGTTGGTTATGCGCGCCGGACGCGCGGGTGTCGGTTCGGTTCCAGCGGCCGCGTCCACCGCGCCCGCACTTGCCTGCGCATCGGCCGACGACGCCGAAGGGGTGGATTGACCCACCTCGGCACTCGCGCCCGATTCGGCTGTGCCGCCAGCGGAACCAGCGCCCGCAGGACCCACGCCGCCAATGCTCAGCTTCACGTCGGGCGCATACACGTTGCCATCGCCGCCCTGAGCCAGCTCTTCGTAGGCCAGGAGCGCGCGCAGGGCCTGTTCGGTCGGCAGGTCCTTCACGCCGGAATCGGCCAGCGTGTCGGCCGTGTGGGCAAAGGTGCCGTCGGCTTTCTGGAACGCCAACAGCGCATCCAGCGCCGAGGCGCCGCCCTTCACGAAGCGCTCGTCGGCATGTGCATCGATACCGCAGGCGGAAAGCCCCACGATTACCATGGCCGACGACTCGCTCGTGGCCTCGCCCTCGGACGAGAAGCCGCCACCGGCGGCCTGCTGGGCCGACAGGTAGCCGACCGCAGCCGCAATGGCATCGGCCACGGCGGGGTCGTCGCCATAGGGGGCGATGGCCGCCAGCGCCATGCCCGTCAGGTCCACGCTGCCGGTGGCCGAGCCCTGTCGCAGGGCGAAGCTGCCGTCGGCGGCCTGGCAAGCCAGAAGGCCTTCCAGCATGTCGCGGGCGCTATAGCGCGCATCCTCCGGAACGCGCGCGGACGTGGCGTCGATGGCTAGCAGTGCATATATCAGCGCGTTCGATCCCTGGTCGGACAGGCTCTCGGAATAGGACCAGTTGTACAAGCCGTCGGACAGCAGGTTCGCGGGAGCGCCGCCCGCATTCACGCCAAACGCGCTCGGATCGGCG
>DMNP01000111.1:0-7512 GCA_003452695.1 Eggerthellaceae bacterium | reverse complement strand
CGGCGCCCAGGCCCGCCACGACGATGGCCGCACGCGCCCACGTGGTGGGCGAATTGGCGTCCAGGCCGCCGGCAGGCGACGCATAGGATTCGCTCACGTGGGCTTCCATGCGCTCCAGGAAGGCACTTGCGCCTTCCGTCGCCCCCGCACGGTACACGTCGTAGGCCAGCCATTCGCAGGAGCTGTCGCCCACGACCAGCTCGTCGCTGGCATAGAAAGCGGGGGCATCGGCAACGTCCCAGCCTGCGAACAGGCCCCGGACGCACGCGGCTATGGCGGCTTGCACACGGTCGGATGCGCTTGGGCCGGCGGAAGCGCTGGATGTTGGAGGGTCGTCGGCGAAAGCCGCATTTCCGGGAACTGCAACCTGGCCGCACGCCAGCAACAGGGCAAGGCATACGACCAGCAGGCGTCGGAGGGGCCAAATCGGCGCTGCCGCCACGCCCTTGCCCGAGCGCCCCTTCAGCTCCGCTATTCCGCGCTTCATCGCAGCACGCCTCCTGGAAGCGCGAAGGCGTGCAGGAACTGGCGGACGGTTTCGCGCACGACGGCGTTGTAGACCATGCGGCCCATCAGGCGCAGGGGCGAATCGGCAATGCGGTCGTCACCACCCAGAAGATGCAGGTCGCCCACACCAGCAGCATCGCCCGCAACTGCACCCGCGACCGCGGACTGCTTCGCCTTCGACGAGGACTTGCTCGACGATGCGCTGGAAGACGATTTGCCCGACGATGACGATGAAGACGCAGCGGAACTGGAAGACGACCCGCCTTCCCACGGCCACACTTCGGTGCGGGTAGCGCCGCACACCGAGCACACGTAGGCGTACACGCCGTCGTAGCCATCCTCGGGCGCCTCGGTGTTCATCTCGTCCACCACCCACGTGTGGTTGCCCGTTGCCGGAAGCTGGATTTCGACGCCGTCCGCATGCGTGCCGGGCTGCGATCCCCAGGCGCCGCATCCGGGCACGTTGCACACGTGGCGCGCACGTCCCGGCTTTTCGCACGTGGGTTCTTCCACCACCACGTAGTCGGCCAGATTGTGCAGTTCCTCGTAGCCGCCGTTACGCCATATGCCGCAATAGCTGGAAAGCGCGCCACTCGACCCCGTGCCGCCCACGTCCTTGCCGCCGGCCAGCGTGAATATCAGATACACCGTGTCGCCGGGCAGCGGATGGCACGAATCAAGGCTGCTGTTCGGATACGTGCCGCTGTTCAACGTGTACATCCAGCCCGATTCGGCCGTCCAGTCGTACTGCGACAGCGAATCGTTGCTGTGCTTTCCGCTATAGGTAATCTTGTCCTGGTCCACCTTGTGCTTCAGGGTTTCGGGAATTTCCTGCCCTCTGAACAGACCGCCCGACGTTATGCCGTTCAGGAAGAACGAGCTATCGTACTTGCCCGAGGAATTTGGCCTCAGGCCGCGGTCCTTCATGGCGCTCTCCAAGTCCTGCGGGAAGGGAAAGCCCTGGTGCAGGGTCGCTTCGAACTCGTCCACGATGCCAAGGCCGACCGTGGTGGCGTCGATGACGACCGTCACCTTGCCCACCTCTTCGCCATACGAGCTGTGCGCGTAGATGACGGTGCGCGTCTCGGTGGTCTTCAGGTTGGGGTCGACGTTGTCCGTTGCCGTTACGCTTATGGTGAACGTGGCTTCATCGCCGTCGGGGCGGTACTCGTCGAATTTCAGCGCATAGGATGGGCGCGCGCTTTCGGCGGGCGAGTCTGGAGTGAACGTGCCGCCGGCACCCGACACCGTTACCACAATCTTACTGGAATAGATGGCCTCGCCATCGGCATCCTTTGCGGCTACATCCAGCGTGGCGGGCGATGTCTCGAAGCGCTGGCCTTCGGCGATGTTCAAATCGATGGTGGGGGCTTTGCGTTCCGAGGGGTCGGATGAGGCCGACGAGCTCGAGGAGTCGGGGGCATTGTATTTTATGTCATAGGTTCTCTTGGATTCGGGAACCGTTACGTTGCCGTTCGAATCCAGGATGGTCAACGTAACGGTTGTAACTTCTCCATCTTCCGTGACCAGGGGCACCGCATACATATCGCCCCCGAGGCCTTTCAGCTCGGACTTGCTTCCGCCCGTCGCCTTGCTCACGTATTCCGCGCGCACCGAATAGCCCGGCGTATGGTTTTCGGGATAGGCGTAGAAATGCAGCTGCCCGCGTGCCGGATCGAATCCCGATTTGCCGTCGAGCGTGGCAGCGCCGGCATCGGGCTTCTGCGTTTTTCCAGACTCGACATTCTGGAAGTAGACCAAGTTCGTATAGGGATTGGGTATCTCCGACGGGTCGGGGTCGGGGGAGCCGCTGGAGGGATCCGGGTCGGGAGAGCCGCTGGAGGGGTCCGGGTCGGATCTGGCGGGGGGCTTTGGTTGGGCGGCCGGCGAGGCTGCGCCGCTGGAATCGCCATCGCCTCCGGCGCCTTCGCCGCTCTGGCCGCCGTCGCCGCCGTCGTCGCGGGTGCCGAAGCGCTCCACCGCGAAGGGGCTCTGGTCGCGCTGGTCGGTCGTCTCGTCGGGCTTTTCCTTTTGCCGCGTGTCGCTGTTCTGCGCCTCGGTGTCTTCGGATTGGTCTTCGCCGCCCTGGGGGCTGCCCGTCTCGCCGGGCGCCACGTACATGGTTTCGGCGGCGAAGGCGGGGGCTGGCGTGGGAATGTCGCGGGCGGGCAGGTCTGGCCGCGCGCCCAGGGCGACGAAGGCCACCAGCGCCGCCAGCAGGGCCAGCAGGGCCGCGCCAATCAATGCGTATTTCGTGCTCTCGTTCTTCATTCCGCCTGCCGTCTTCGCGCCTGGGTGCCAGAACCCAACCTATCGGCTCCTACGCCGCGTCCTTGGGCATTGTCTGCCCGAAATCGCCTTCTTCAACCGTATATCCCCAAACCAGCGTCTGGCCACCGCTCAGCTTGTAGTCCATCGCGTTCTTGGAGGACTGGGCGCCGTCAACCAGGTACAGCCAGCCGCTGTTGGGGCCGCAGACCTTCTCCTCGATGCCGGCGATGGACTTCACGTAGTCCTTGCCGCGCAGCGCGTAGTCCACGCCGGTCGCCTGAAGCGTGTCGAACGCCGTCAGGCCCTCTTCGAACGGGACCATGAACGCCCCGACGCTCTCGGGGAACTTGTCGTTGTAGGCATGCGCCTTGGAGGTGTCGAACACGACGAGCACCTCGTTTTCGCCCGGAACGGCATCGGGCGCGACCGAGCGCACGCCGTTGGCGGATTCACCGGATGCAGCGGCGCTGGACGACGCACTGGCCGAGGCGCTGGCGCTGTCAGACTGCTTCGTGGTGGTAAGCGCGTCCGATCCGCAGCCGGCAAACGCCAACGCGCATGCCAGCACAAGCGCGGCAGCCAGGGCGAGCGCGGCCCGCGAAGCCCGTGCAACCCGGAGCGTTACCGCCTGCACCGCTCGCGCGCTCGCGCCTGCACCGCTTCGCGCCGGTAGGCCACGGTTCCCGTTGTCGATATCGTTTGCTGCGCTTCTGCGCAGTTCTCGTCCGCTCATCACGCCCTCGCCTTTCCCCGGCCCTGCGCCAGACGCTCGTTGCGCCCGGCCAGCGTCCGTTCCCCGTACGTAAACGCGCTGCACCATCTACAAAAAGGACAGCCGACACTGGGGAGGCGACACAATCCACCTCCGCAGTGTCGGCTGTCCTTTTGGCCGACATGCCCGGTATGCTCGCCTTCCTGTAGGTCTCCTGGCTCGCGTAGTCGCAGACTGCCGTGAAACGATGCAGCCAACCTGGTTGGATGCACCGCTTCCTCGCGCTGTCTGCCGCCCACATCCTGCCTTCTCGGGGAGCCACCCCCAATGACCGGCCCTTCAGCCGACGGATGCGGGCCCACGCATACAGTGTCGGTCCCCGCCCGGGATTCTCACCCGGTTCCCTTGTTCAGCCCGCGCAAACTGCCCGCTGCACACCCCTCGGGAACGCAACGTGCAGATTGCCAAGCCACAGCGGCGTGCACCCGCTCGTGCAGGTGCATGTTCAGGATAGTTCAAACAAAACCAGCATGTCAACGCCGTAATGCCACATTGCATCGGGGTCGCAGATAATTGGGTTTCCGCGGTTTCCGCCCGCGACTCTGCCAGCGTGCGGATGTGGAAAAGGGCGAGACCCTTTGCCGCATCCGCCAGCAAATTCGCGCCTCGCGGAAACGAGTGGGGACTTGCGGGTGGATGGGGCCACGAGAACGCCGATTTCGGCCCTTTTGCGGGTACGAGGCGGGGGTTGCGGGTGGAATTGCAAGTTGCTTTCCGACAGCGAACTGGGAAAATGCCGCCGGGGGCCTCCCGGGAAGCGGGAAATCCACCCGCAACACCGCCCTTGCGCAGCAAAGGACCGGAAAACCCCGATTTGATGGGCCGATCCACCCGCAACCCGCGTCTCGCTCCAGCCGTTGGGGCGAGACGCGAAAGTGCCGACCCTCAGCTACAGGCTGCGGTCCGGCGGGTGGGGTAGAGAGAACGGTGCTTGCAAACACCGTTCTCTCTACAGCTCGCGACGGGCCTCGATGGCGCGCGACAGCGTTACTTCATCCACGTAATCCAGCTCGCCGCCGACGGGCATGCCGCTGGCCAGGCGCGTTATCTTCACGTCGAAGGGGCGCACGAGGCGCGCGATGTAGGCGGCCGTGGTCTCGCCTTCCACGTTGGGGTTGGTGGCCAGGATAATCTCGCGCACGTCTTCGGACGCCAGGCGCTTCATAAGGTCGGCGATATGCAGGTCGTCTGGGCCGATGCCGTCCATGGGGGCCAGTTCGCCGCCGAGAACGTGGTACATGCCCGAAAAGGCCCCCGTGCGCTCGATGGCGGCGATGTCGCGCGGCTCGCCGACCACGCATAGGGTGCCGCCGTCCCGCTCGGCCGAGCGGCAGATGTCGCACAGGTCTTCCGAGGAATAGTTGAAGCAGCGGCTGCAGAAATGCACCGTGCTCTTCACCTCGGTAATCGCGTCTGCCAGGCGCAGGACCGTGGCGCTGTCGGTATTCATCATCCAGTAGGCAATGCGTTGGGCCGATTTGGCGCCGATGCCGGGCAGGCGTTCCAGTTCGTCCAGCAGCTTTTGCAGCGCGGGTGCCGATTGCATGGTTGCCGCCTAGAACAGCCCCGGAATGCCGAGGCCGCCCGTGACCGAGCTCATGCGCTGTTCGCCAGCTGCCGCCACCTCGCGCAGGGCCTCGTTCACGGCTACGAGGATCATGTCCTGAAGCATTTCCACGTCGTCGGGGTCGACCGCTTCGGGATCGATGACGATTTCGCGAATCGTTCCGTCGCCGAGCGCCGTCGCCTTCACCATGCCGCCACCCGATGTGGCGGTATAGGTAATCTGCTGAATCTCCTCCTGCGCCCGCGCAAGCTCCTGCTGCATCATCTGGGCCTGCTGCAACATCGCGTTCATATCCATTTCCATGGCGCCCCCTTTCTCCGGCGTGCGTGATAGTTGTGCGTTAGGGGAATGATACACCAGCCAAACGCCGTTTCGGTATAATGGCCCGATGCGGTTATCAGCCCATTACCCTGAAGGGCAGATGTGCCGCCACGACCGCCTTCGGCTGGATGGTTGTGGCGAGTGCAGCTGCCCTGAAGGGCCCGATCGCGCGAGCTAAGCGGCCTTCGCGCCGTGTGCGAGCGCGGGAGGGGCCTGAAGGGCAGATGTGCCGCCACAACCATCCAGAGCAGGTGCTTGGTATGCACCCGGCTTATAGCAGGCGCTTTGTGTGCGCCCGGCCGAACAAGGAGAAAGGAAGCACGGATGAACATTGTACTGCCCGACGGTTCCCAGAAGGAACTGCAGGAAGGCGCCACCGTGGCCGATGTGGCCGCATCGATTGGCGCGGGACTTGCCAAGGCGGCGCTCGGCGGCGTCGTGAACGGCAAGATGGTCGACCTTGCCCGCGAAGTGGCCGACGGCGACCGGGTATCCATCCTCACCAACAAGAGCCCAGAGGCGCTCGAGCTGCTGCGGCATTCAACTGCGCACGTCATGGCAGCTGCGCTCGTGGATCTGTACGGCGACGTGAAGTTCGGCGTGGGGCCGGCCATCGAAAACGGCTTCTACTACGACGTGAAGCTGGACCGCACGCTTTCCACGGACGATTTCGAGGCAATCGAGGCGCGCATGGCCGAAATCGTGGAGGCCGCCGAGCCGTTCGAGCGCAAGGCCGTCTCGCGCGATGAAGCGCTGAAGATGTTTGCCGACCAGCCCTTCAAGGTCGAGCTGATAAGCGAAATGCCCGAAGACGAAGTTATCACCACCTATACCATCGGCAGTTTCACGGACTTGTGCCGCGGCCCGCACCTGCCGAACACGGGCAAGGTTCCCGCGTTCAAGCTGCAGAAGATCGCCGGCGCCTATTGGCGCGGCGATGCCGAGCGCGACCAGCTGCAGCGCCTGTACGGCACGGCGTTCTTCAAGCAGAAGGAACTGGACCAGCACCTGCACAACCTGGCCGAGGCCGAGAAACGCGACCATCGCAAGCTTGGCCGCGAACTGGGCGTGTTCATGATGGACGAGCTGGCGGGCGTGGGCCTGCCGCTGTACCTTCCCAAGGGCGGCCGCATCATCCGCACGATGCAGGAATGGCTGCGCAAAGAGCTGTACCGTCGCGGCTACGAGGAAGTCATCACCCCGCATATCTACAAGGCCGACGTGTGGAAGACGAGCGGGCACTACGACTTCTATCACGAGAACATGTACTTCTTCAACATAAACGAAGGCACCGACGAGCAGCCGCGCTACAGCGAATACGGCGTGAAGCCCATGAACTGCCCGGGGCACGTCATGCTGTACCGCAACGACGTGCATTCCTACCGCGACCTGCCGGTGCGTTTCTTCGAGTTCGGCACGGTGTATCGCCACGAGATGAGCGGCGTGGTGCACGGCCTTATGCGCGCCCGCGGGTTCACGCAGGACGACGCGCACATCTTCTGCCGCGAGGACCAGGTGGTCGACGAGGTCGTGGACATCTTGGACATGGCCGACTACATAATGACGCAGTTCGGCTTCGAATACGAGGCCGAGATATCCACGCGCCCCGAGAAGTCCATTGGCACGGATGCCATGTGGGAGTTCGCGGAAAGCGCGCTGAAGGAAGCCATCACGCGTCGTGGCCTGAAATACGAGATAAACGCCGGCGACGGCGCCTTCTATGGCCCGAAGATCGACATCAAGGTGAAGGACGCCATCGGTCGCACCTGGCAGTGCTCGACGGTGCAGGTGGATTTCAACCTGCCCGAGCGCTTCGGCATTACGTACCGCACGGCCGACAACGCCGAGGCGCGGCCGTTCATGCTGCACCGCGCGCTGTTCGGGTCGATCGAGCGTTTCCTGGGAATCCTCATCGAGCATTACGCCGGGGCCTTGCCGTTATGGCTGTCGCCCGTACAGGCTGTCATCTTGCCCATCGCCGACCGTCATCTGGACGCGGCATACGATGTTGCGGCCAAGCTGAAGGCCGCTGGCGGACGCGTGGAGGTGTACGAGCAGAACGAGCCCATGCGCG